>CACZOG010000001.1 GCA_902782715.1 uncultured Lachnospiraceae bacterium
GGCTTCCCGATCTTGCAAAGGACAGCATCGGATTACTCGGTAAAATGACTACTCCGATGTGCATGTTCATACTCGGAATACGTCTCGGAACAATGGATTTTAAAAAGCTTTTCACCAATTCGTTCGTGTATTTCGCATGCATCGGAAAACTCATTGTTTTCCCTCTTTTTGCCTACGCCTGCGTATTTTTCCTGCCGCTTCCCGCTCCTTTTAAAGCAAGTATCTTAATCCTTGCCGCAACACCCTGCGCATCGATAGTCCTTAACCTTGCGGAGATTCACGGAAAAGAACAGGAAATGAGTGCAAACTGCATTCTTTTAAGCACGATCCTCTGCATTCTGACAATACCGTTTATGGCACTTTTGATCTAAGTAAAGTCTTTAATTTATATCTATGCCGGGCATTGTTTCCCCGGCATTTTTTTATTGCTTTTTATAGTCTTCGGGGCAGTTGGGAACCTTGGGTTCTTTTACGGGATTAATGGTTCCGCTGGGATTGATGTAAAATACCTTCATGGATTTATCCCTCGTCTCGTCACTCATCCCGAAATACTGAAGATCGGGATCGTAATCTCCGACTATCAGTCTCTGTGAATCCAGAACTCCTTTTTCAAAAATGATGTTGCATGTATAAGGCTTCTCATCGACCGTTACGATGAGCCAGATGCAGTTTTCTTCATCGCCCATCTCAGTATCGAGCAGTTCGGCATTCTGAGGCTGATATTCTCCCCAGCACCATACAAGCATGCTGTCGACATGCAGCTGATTAAGAAAATACATATAAAGGTACGGAAGTTCCCATATGTATAATTCTCCTTTTGTAACTCTTTCGAGCATCGGGCTTTCGCTGTCCTCGGAAACGTTATCATCCGAATCCTCGACCGTGTCCGTGGGGCTGTATGTGCAGTCAACGTTCATTATAAGGGCCTTATAAATGATCTCAGCGCGCTCCATGTCGGTGTTTTCGGATGTAAGGTTATCGTTGATCATATCCGTTACAAAAGTCTCATATTCGTCAAATATGGCCTTTGCTTCTTCAGGCGTTAAACCTTCTCCGTAGATCGGCTGGTTTCTCTCATCGAAGTCTACTTTAGGAAAATAAACCACCTTGTAATTGGTATCATCTTCTCTTGTGATATAAACCGAATCAACCATGGGAGACGACTGGGTTGCAAGCTGATATGCTATGTTAAATTCAGCTTCCGTTATCTCATATTCGTCCTCGAGTACAAATGTCTCTTCAACATTGTACACATTCTCCATGATCTTGCGCGCAGCCTTTATTACCTTGGGATTTGAGATCTGATTCTTAAAAGTGCTGTTTAAAGACGAAGGATTATACTTAAACTTTCCTTCTTCTCTTAACGAATCGGGTTCGGGAAGAAATGCCTCGTCTATCTCTTCTTCCTCGGGAATATCATTAACTTCCCCGCCCGTATCGGTACTCTGAATCACCTCCGTACTAGGCTCCGGATAATCCACTATCGTTTTGGGATTGTTACACGCCGCAGTTAACGCAATGTTTGCGATGCACATAAAAGAGAATGCTGTCGCAAGTATTTTTTTACTAATTCTTTTAACCATAAAAATCCTTATATATTTTTTATTTTTGTCCTATTTCAGATCCTCGGGGCACTCGGGAGCCGAGGAATAATTACCGGGCAGATTCACCCATATCGAGCCGCCGGTTATTTCAAGCGATTTTTTTCTCGTCTCATCGCTCATTCCGAAAAAGAGCGGTTCTATTTCGGCTTCGGGATCTTCCTTTTTCGCAGCCGAGTAAATAATATAGTCGTATATCAGATCGCAGTGATACGCGGTTCCATCCATAACAACGATAGTCCAGGTGTTCCAGTCCGAGTTGGCCATATGGTCATCCAGAACAGGGATATATTGTTCCTTATATTTCGAAGATGCGGTTACCGGATAGCTTTCGATCCCCACCTGATCAAGAAGGAAAAAATAGAGGTCGGGAACAGAATACTGATACGTGAGTCTCGAATTGTAATCCTCTACGACACTGCGCATGTGATCCTCAACACCCGAATCGTTATCCGCAGACGCTTCCTCAAGAAGGTTTTCCGACAACGATGACAAGTTCATGGATCCGTCATCCGAGAATGTAAAAAGAACAATATAAAATTCTTCGATGATTCCCTTGTAGATCTTCTCTGCAATCTCTTCATCCGTATCACTTCTGCTTATTCTGGAATTGATGAAGTTTTCAATATATTCAATGAACAGCTGATTCTGCCTGTAAACGTAATCATCGCTCACCTTCTGTTCAGGGTCGTTGGCCATCTCTCCTAGCCATTCGGGGTAATAGATCAGTTCGTAATGCCCTTCTTCTATCTTTTTATATGACACACTCTGTGCCAGGGGATTGCACTGGCTCACCGTGTACCAGAATTCGTCGAACTGATAGGAACTCATATCGCATTCTTCGGGAATGAAGAACTCTTTTTTACCCTCATAAATACTCAGAAGAAGCATCTTGGCAAAAGCATATCTTGCAGGGGTTTCCTTTAGCTGTTCTTTGTATGCCAAAGGTATTTTTACAGGATCGAACGTGTATTTTCCGGACTCTCTGAATGTGGGCGATTCCATCGAGAAGAATCTTTCCTGATCAAATTCGATATAATCTCCTTTGTCGGAAGAAACATCAATGGAGCCTGAGGCTGCATTTTCTTCTTCGGTTACCGAAACAATCGGTTCGGGATAATCCTCTACCACCTCGGGACCGCATCCCGCAAATGTTAAAAGAGAAAACGTCATACTCGAGATTACCATACCGATAGTAATCTTCCTGAAAATCTGTCTGCCTGTTGTTTTTGTCTTTGCGTTTGTATTATTCATGTTTATGCCTCACTTACCGGGTTCGTAATACAACTGTTCACTGTTCTTTTGTTTTCTGAATGCTTTTTGCTTGTTCCTTTTTCTTTTATTTTCTTATTTTATGTTTTTTACTGATCTTTATTTTTTATATGTCTCATGTAAAGCGCAAGCGCGGTTCCCATAAATGCATTGGTGTACTCGCCCTCGCAGAATGAATCGATCACTTCGTCTATCGGTCTGGTCTCGTATGTAAGTACCTCGTCCTCGTCAAGATGAAGCTCATTCGTCGGAGTCAGATATTCTGCCAGACATACGGTTATCGAATTGGAGAAGATCGCCGGATTGGGCGAGCAGACGCCAAGTACAGTCATCTTGCCCGTTTTAAAACCGGTTTCCTCTTCAAGTTCCCTGTATGCGCTTTTAACAGGGTCTTCACCTACATCGCACATTCCGCCCGGAAACTCGGCTGTGATCTTTCCGAGGCCGTGTCTGAACTGTCTTACTAAAACGAATTCGCCCTTGTAAACGGGAATGATCGTAACCCACTCGGTAGCGTTGATCACATAGTAATCGCCGCTTATTCCGGTAGCGGATTCTTCCCTTCTTTTTTCGACATCAAATATGGGAGTCTGCAAAAGAGGTTCGCCCTTTTGAGCAGTCCACATCAGTTCTTCATCAGTCAGTTTCTTCATTACCGTCTTCTTTCTTCTTTTTTAGATCCTCTTCGCATTTAGGAATTTCTCTTACCGAATCCCATGCATTTAAATATATGCCTCCGGTCGCATGCCATACCTCTTCTCTTGTTGCATCGCTCATGCCGAAGTATTTAAGATTCGGCTCACAATTAGGATCGTTTTCTTTAGCATCATGATAAATATAATAATCTAAAATGATATCGCAGTTATAAGCCTTATCATCCGCCTTGATGATAACCCAGCCCTCACTATTGGTATTCTGCATTGCTTCATTTAATGCAGCATTATCCTGTTCTATATATTTGCCGGTAGCCCCTACGTTATAGCATTCGATATGAAGCTGATCCAGAAAGAAATAATACAGATTGGAAAAACGCATATCAAATACCTTCTTCTGATTGTACATCTCCAGTGTGCTTATAAAATGATCTTCCACACCTGACTCATTCTTTAGACCGAATTTATCTTCACCTGTTTCCATTTCCATATAATAGTCCATAATGGGAATCACTTCAAAATCTTCAATAAGTTTCCTGTAGATCTTCTCAGCTATCTCAATATCCGAGTCATCTTTGCTTACTGTTGTATTGATCGTTTCTTCCACATAATCGATAAACATCTGCTTCTGTGCGGCAACATATTCATCATCCACTAACTGTGTACTTTCGGTATATCCGATAGTTTCAGGGAAATACATGATGGCATAATGATTATCTTCAATCTTTTCAACACCAACCGACTGAGTGAGGGGATTGATCATGCTTACCGAAGCAAGGAAGCCTTCAAGTTCCAGCTGTCCGAGTTTCATTTCTTCGGGAACATAAAATTCTTTTCGACCGTCATGAACACTTTGAAGCAGCATTCGTGCAAAAGCTAATTTATCCGGATTGTAATTGGACGGATCTATATAAGATGCCGGGATCCTCGTGGGATCATAAACGAATACTCCGGTTTCTCTTAAAGAATCGCCGTTCTCCTTCGAATATAATTCCTTGTCGAATTCAAGCGCCCCGAGAGCCTGCTCTTCGGGAGTATCGTCTGCAACTGTTACAGTTTCGCCCTCACCGACAGCGGAAACAGGATAGTCCTCAACCACTTTGGGTTTACCGCATCCTGCGGCAGATATTGCGAAAGAAAGCATAACTCCGTATGCTGCTGCAATTTTCAAGGCTTTTTTATAGGCAATCTTATTTTTTAACATGAATCAGTTTTCCCCTTTCAGGTCTTCTCACATTTTTCAGGTCAGGCAGATTATTTCTTTTATACTCTGTCTCTAACCTTTGAGTTGATCTCGTCAAACAGTTTGTCGATGAGTTTCTTGATCTCAGCGGTTGCATCATCAACGTTAACGAGCTCTTTTATGCTCTTGTCTCTTGTAGAGATTTCGATCTGTCCGTTGGCAATGTTCTTAGGTCCGACAGTTACTCTTACGGGAACTCCGAGAAGGTCTGCATCGGCGAACATAACGCCTGCCTGAACGTTTCTGTCATCATAGATAACTTCCACGCCTGCTTTGAGAAGGTCGTTATAGATCTTGTCTGCAGCTTCTTTGCATTCAGCCTTGTCCTGTCTCATGCAGCAAAGATGTACCTGCCAAGGTGCGATCGTAATGGGCCAGATGGGGCCGTATTCGTCATGTTTTGCTTCCATAACGCTGGCTGCAAGTCTTCCCACACCGATTCCGTAGCAGCCCATGATGGGTGTCTTAACGGATCCGTCAACGTCTGTGTATGTCATACCCATAGACTTGGAGTATTTTGTGCCGAGCTGGAAGATGTTTCCTACCTCGATACCACGGCTTATTCTGATGCTCTTTTTGCCGCAGCAGGGACAGATATCACCTGTTCTTATCTTAGCCACGTCAACATACTCAACATCACCGATATCACGCTTGATGTTAAGTCCTGTGTAGTGATAGTCAACTTCGTTTCCGCCGCAGCAGAGATTCTCTATGCCTTCGAGTGACTTATCGTAAATGATCCTGCATTTAGCTTCCTGCTTGTAAGGACCGCAGAAGCCTGCGCAGAGACCGCAGTCTTCGGTGATCGTTGCTGCGTGTATCTTCTCGCCTAAAAGGTTGGTCAACTTAGTTTCGTTAACTTCGTAATCACCTCTTAAGAATACAACGATATATTCGTCTGTCATGTTGGTCTGATAGATCACGGCCTTGCATGACTCTTCAACTTTGCTGTGAAGGAAATTGCATACTTCCTCGATCGTCTTGCAGTCGGGTGTGTTTACTTTTGTAAGCTCGCCTGCGGGTGTGCAGCCCGAGTTGTCTACGGTTGTGTCTGCAGCTTCCATATTTGCGCTGTAACCGCAGTCATCGCATAAAACGATAGAATCTTCGCCTGCATCGACAAGAAGCATGTATTCGTGCGATACGCTTCCTCCGATCATACCTGAATCGGATTTAACGGAGATAACTTCGGGAATGCCCGCACGCTCAAATACTCTGAAGTATGCATTTGCCATAACGTCATAGTATTTTTCGAGATCTTCCTGTGATGTATGGAAAGAATATGCATCCTTCATCGTGAATTCTCTTACACGGATAAGACCTGCTCTGGGACGTGCTTCGTCTCTGAACTTGGTCTGGATCTGATAGATTGAAAAAGGATATTTCGCATAGGTATTGCCCCATTCGCGAACCATCTGTACGGCTGCCTCTTCATGTGTCATGCCGAGAACCATTGATGAATTGTTTCTGTCTTTGAATCTTAAAAGCTCATCTCCTACGCTTTCGAATCTTCCTGACTCTTCCCAGAGTGCGCCGGGTAAAACAACAGGAAATAATACTTCCTGTGAATCCGCTGCATCCATTTCTTCTCTTATGATGTTCTCTATCTTGGCAGTTACTCTCTTCATGGGCGGATAGAGCGAATAAATACCGTTAGATACGTATTTGATATATCCTCCTCTTACAGAAAATGCGTGAGAATCAATTACGCAATCCGAAGGACGCTCTTTGAATCTGTCTCCTACCATGTTCGCTAATTTCATTTCCGATTACCTCCTGAAACTGAATCTTTTAATAAAAAATCCCTTAACTCCCGAAGGAATTAAGGGACCGACAAACAAAATTATGTACCGTCGGCGGTACCACCCTTTTTAACATGCACTGCATGATCACTCATATATTAAACTGACGCTCCGAGACGGGTTCGGAAATCGTGTGTAAAGGCTCGCAGCCACCGCCTTCTCTCTTAAACACCGTAAGACCTAATATTTCTCATCTTCGCTCATTATATGTTAGCCCAGAAACGCTTTAAAGTCAACTTTATATCTTATGAAAAATACCCGAAAAACTATAGTTTTCGACTTTTACAGGTCAAGACGATAAACATCATCGGGAGATATTCTTCCGTCGGGCGTAAAAATCAGCCAGTCCGTAACTTCATCGATATCATATGTTCCGATATCGCCTTCTTTTATGTTTGAGACAAAATACGGAGCCTGCGTAAGTTCTGCCACAAGTCTGCCGTCTTTGACATCTTTTAACTCAAACCAGATATGCTCTCTTGGCATTCCGCATTCTTCTTCGTTATCGGTTTTAAGGCCGATCTTTACAAGGCACATGCTTTTCTTGACTTTCTTTTTTGCCTTGATAAAATAATCGATCCTCTCCCTTGCGAGCGCACTCATTCTCTCGGTTTCGGGAGTGCTTATCATGAATATCGGATTATTCTCGATCACGTCATCAAAATCCTGAAGGCAGGAGTAATTCTTGTTATCCTCATCTTCGGGAGTTTTGTACGTCATTATCGTGTAATAATCGGAATGATATTCATCCCTGTCTCCCTCGATTCCCATCTGGGCATCGGGATAGAATTTAACAGCGTCCTCCCATTTTACTGCAGTGGTTACGATCCAGTCACCACCCTGCAGCTGGGCATTTAATACAGCATCTCCGGGATTGATCGGCTCATCGGCTTCAAGCATTCTGTAAGCCATAGTCTCGATGACCTGATAATGCGTATTGTAATGCTCCTTGTTTGAATAAAGGACCTCAAGTTCGTATAGGCCGCATCTGTTAAGGCCGTGTGTATGAAGCCAGACTTCATCGTCATCGCCGCTTATGGCCTGAACAGTGAAAAGA
>CACZOG010000002.1 GCA_902782715.1 uncultured Lachnospiraceae bacterium
CGATGGCATTGCCCATCGCGATGCCGTATCCGATGTTTCGAAGGCTCTCGATGTCATCGTTGTCGTCTCCGAAATACATTGCTTCATCTTTGGAGATGCCGAATGCATCAAGTACTTCGCAGACCGCATTCCATTTGGTATCGTCCTTCGCCATTATCTGGTAAATCCAGTTTTCGGAAACGGAAGTGTATGTGTTCTCATCAAGATTGGATTTTACCGAGTCTCCGACTTCTTTGAAGGTAAGAAGTTTACTGTCGTCCCATGTTTTCTCAACGAATTTGTTGTCACGTCCGATAACAAGGATCTTAAAGACCGTACAGGTTTTGACTGCCTCAAGCAGATTGCTTTCTCTTTCAACGAACCAGTCGGGAATAACTGTATTCGCATATATTCCTTTACTTGTTTCGAGAACTACGATTTTATCATTATTTTCGCAAAGCGCGCCTATTATCTTCGAACTTGTCTCATAACTCATTCCGTTGTCTATTCTTTTATCGCCGAAATGAACCTGTGCTCCGTTTAAGGATATGACTCCGTCAAAATCAACCTGACCGCAGTATTCCTCTATCGCTCTCTCCGGTCTGGCGGTTGCCGCAAAAAAGAGTACGCCTTTTTCGCGTACCTTTTTAATTGCTTCGATATTACCTGAAGACAGCTGTCTTTTGCTGTTTAAGAGCGTTCCGTCCAGATCCGAAAAAATAATCTTAATATCACTCATTAAAATTTACCCATCACTTTTCTGCTTTCAACACCGAATGCTATTATCTGAGTAAGCCATATTACCGAAACGACCAGATACGGTACAATGGTTATTTCGCATGCCATTCCCAAGAAGATAAGAACCACCATCGTTACAAGACAGGTATAGTTGACTATACTGTATGCCTTGAAACTTGCGATGCCGACCTGTTTTCTCTCAGCTTCATCAAAACTCTCATACCATTTCTTTGAAAATCTGAAATCATAAAGACTGCCTTTTTTCTCGGGATTCATGATCTTTTCCTGCTCTATGATCTTTCGCTGAATGCCAAAGAAAAGGAACATATATAAGATCATAAAGATAAGTCCCGCACAAAATGCTATATTAAATGCAATCTGAATCACGGTACCTTCTTTTACCGTTGAAAGAGTTGTTTTCAGATTGTATGTTACGCATCCGTAAAGGAAATAGATCGTGATCAGGGAAGCCGTAGTAAGCGTGTTGGTCACGCATAAATCTTTTTCAATCTTATCCCAGTTGTCATCCCGCTCTGCTTCTTTTGCCCAAAGCTTTTTAGAGGAAATGATCCTTGTTAAACAGATGACGTACATTACCAGGCCGAACACTATCAAAATAGCAGCAAAGATAATACCCGAAATGCGGGCATTATACCTTAAAAAAGCAAAAACGGCATCGATCAGTTCCTGCCTTGAGGCCACGATATATCCTGTTAATCCACCGAGAATACATCCGATGGTAAGAATAATGTAAAAGAGCGGTTTCCTTTTTGAATCCTCTTTTTTTATTTCTTCAAGACGTTTTTCATCATTCATCGGCGTCATCCTTTCCATCATCCGTATACACAAAAATATCTTCCACTTTAACGTCAAAAACCCCGGCCAGTTTCAAGGCCAAGGTTACCGACGGAGAATAATCTCCTCTTTCTATTAAACTAATGGTCTGGCGGGATACGTGAACCATTGCACCGAGTTCCTGCTGGTTCACGCCGATCCTCGCCCGATATTCTTTCAAATGATTATTCAACGACATTCATCTGTCACCCCCGTCGTGAATTCACATTATATTATAACAGATATTATTATGAGGAAGGTTAAAATACCAATTAAAATTTTATATATCATTTCAACTTCGTCATTTCTTTTAAATTATTATGTAATTATATACAAACAATCCAAGACATCCGATCACAAAGATGATCATTCCGACATTGCCCCAGGCAAATTTCATACCTTTTTCAACAGTGTCTTCTGTTTTAACGACCTTAACTTTCTTTCTGGCCAGAACTATGATCCACATAACAAGGCCGGCCATAACAAGCAAGAATTCAAAGCCTACGAAAAGAGCGAAAGGAAGAAGTGAGGGAAGTACGGCAACCACTGCATCGGTATAACTTTGTACCAAAGCCGCATCCTGTCCGCCCGATGCCCTGACCTGATTTGCCAGATCCGTCATCACACTGAGTTTTTCCATGTCGATCCTTGAGTACAATCCCATATAGATAACACTTGTCGAAAGATTGATGATCATATGATAAATGATCGTTATCCATACTTTGCCTGTACGAATATAAACGTATGCCATTATCCCACCCATTACTGTTGCAAAGAAGAACTGTGAGAAATTACCGTGGAAAAGGCCGAACATAAGAGCCGATGTAATGATGGCAACCCATTCTCCGTATTTATATGTTCTGTCTATCAAAAACTTACGGAATATAAACTCCTCAACGATGGGAGCAAGAATTCCGACTGTCAGGATCCTCCAGAAAGGATTGGAATTCATCATAATTCCGCCGATTCCCATATTATCCATGAGGCTGCGTCC
>CACZOG010000003.1 GCA_902782715.1 uncultured Lachnospiraceae bacterium
AAAGTGTTCATAAGACCTGAAAGAATATCTTTATTGATCCTCTCAGTCTTATATAATTTCTCCAGTTCAAGGATAAAATACAGATAAGCCCTGTATATATTGTCCTTATTGGCATTGTTTAAAGTCGGATTGTATATGAAAAGAAATGTCTGCTTTGCAAAAGTATCGAAATCCGTATCGGGAGTTATATGATACTGAATCGTAGACTGATCGACTGCGGAACGATCTCCCCTCTTGATCGAGTCTCTCATTACAAAATGAGTCGGAATGATCCTGTTCTCATACTTCTTTGTCTGCAGATATTCCAAAGCCATCTGTACGGCTTCATAACCGATGTTCTCCGCATCAGCTACAACGCTGGCCAAAGGTGGATCGAGATTAACGTCCTTTTCGATATTGTCGAATCCCATAAAAGCAACATCTCTTCCGACACGAAGTCCGAGTTCCCTCATGGCATCATAACCGCCGATAGCCATTCTGTCGTTCGCAAAAACAACACCGTCAATGTTTTTGACGCTTCTGAAAAGGTTTAAAACGTCAAGCATGCATTTCTCGGTGAAATCGCAGTGAATGATAAGTCTCTCATCAACGATCATTCCATGTTCTTCAAGCGATTCCTTATAGGCATCGACTCTTTCCTTGGAATCAAGATTGTCTTTCGGACCTGCAACCATTGCTATTTTATTGCATTTCTGTTTTGTTATCATAACATCCATGCCTTCTTTGATACCGGCCGTGTTATCATAACAGATATTGGGAATCTCTTTAGAATCGCCTGATACGGTGATGACGGGGATTCCGTCTATATTTTTCATGAATTCATTAAGGGAATTTCTGGACATGGAACCTGATACTATTCCGACTACGGAAGTACAGGCAACGACAACATCAACGTTATTATCCCTGAAGTAGGAAAACAACGTCTGATACTGATATTCATATTCTTCATAAAGAAGTTCCTTGCGTGCATGGAAATATCTGCCCGGAACAATTAAAAGATTGCTGTCATTCTCTCTGGCAGCACGCATAGCCCCTTTAGTTACATTGTTGCTGTAGATGTCTCTGATATCACCAACCAACAGAGCAACATTTACTCGTTTCATACTTAAACCCCAATTTATGTAAAAATATTCAGCCTAGATACATTCCCTGAGAAGCATAAACGCTTCGGCATTCTCAAATCCGCACTGTGAACCCCTCACTTTTGCCAGTGCTTCCAAAGCTTCACCGCTTCTCGGATGAGGGTATTCTCTTCTCTCGCTTTTATAACAGTCCATACCCTTAATTTTAAAGTCAACTGTTTGTGTTATATCATAATATACATTCGGTGTAAACGGTTCTGTGTAATTATAATTCCATTCCGTGCTGCTCGGTGTCTCAAAAGCAAGGATTTTTCTGACTTTTTCCCCGAGCATCGGTCTTGTACATGTAAGGACAGCTTCGTTCGTGATCCTGTGATCGATATTAAGATCTCCGTGATGATGTGTAAAAATAATCTCGGGAGAATACTTCTCGATAAAAGGTGTCAGTTTCTTTATCACATCCAGAAGATCAAGCGAATCCATCCTGTTATCGGGAAGTCCGCAGAACTCTACATCCTTGTATCCGACCGTTTCACACGCTTTTATCGAATCTTTCTTAAGTGCATCAAGTTCACTTTGATCGGAATCTTCTCTTTTATCACTTCTCGAAGTGATACCCTCCGCCATTATAAGAGCGTAAACTTCGTTTCCTTCATCCGATAAACGTCTTACGGTTCCTCCGACTCCGAGAAGTTCATCATCGGGATGCGCCGCTACAACAAGTATTTTACTCATTTTTCTATCCTCGTAATTTCTACTTCAGCCTTTACGATATCGTCATCAAGCGTTGCATTCTTAAAAGAGATCTTGTTTTCTCCAAGAAATACATATGCATTCGGATATCCTTCGCCGTCCAGCATTCTTATGAAATCATAAAGTTTTCTTCCGTTTAATCCCTCAGGGATCTCACTTTCTGCGGGAGTACGTCTTTTGAATTCAACGATCTCGCCTTCCTGAGGCACTGCCGTAACTTCCTCGGTAATAAACTTAGGGATCATCTTCTCAAAAACGATATCCGAAACATTTCTTAAAATGAAATCAACGTTTCCTTCGGATATATTTACGCTTTCCTTAAAGAATATGTCTCCGCAGTCGATTCCCTCGTTAACTTTAAGAGCACTGATCTTCGTATCGTATATACCCCTTACGATAAGGTTCTGCAGTGGACTTCCGCCTCTTCCGAAAGGCAGATCAGTCATATGAAAAACAATACACTCGAAATTATCGTAAAGACACTTCGGAATTATCCACGACCAGTGAGGAAAGAATACATAATCGGGTTTAAATTCCGCCACTCTCTCGTAAGTAAGATCTCCTTTTTCGGTAATGAGGTCGAATGTTTCCTCGGGAAACCTTTTTACAAGTTTGTCATAATTTTCAATATTCCAGGATTTGCAGGTAACAACAAGGTATCGTCCCATTTAATCTCCTAAGTTTAATTCATAACATACGGATTTTTCGGTATATCCGGAATTTATAAAACAATTTCTTGAATCGGCATTTTCGGGTTTTACAAGGCCGATCACGGTTTTGATCTCAGGTCTGATCTCTTTCAGATTCGAAACTCCCATATCGAGCAGGACTTTGCCGTATCCCCTTCCTCTCATATCTTTGGATACGCTGTAATCGATATAAGCCTTATCGCCTTCTATATCAAATCTTATCTGTCCAACCGGAATGTCTTCATCAAGCAGAATGAAGATAATGCGGTCTTCGTTTAAAAGAGTGTTCTCAAACCATCTTTTATGATCTTCGAAAGCAATCGTATCAGTATTAAAAGAATTGCTTCTGACCAACGGATCGTTAACCCATTCAAAAAGCAGATTCAGATCATCTTTATTAACTTTCCTGAAAGTAAATTTATTATCAGACATTTTTTCTCTGCTTATATTATATCTTCATCTTTAAGAGGTTCGCCTCTTAATACATCCCTTTTGCATTCTTTTCCGAGAAAATCCTTGTAAAACTTAGGTTTCGCACCAAATCCCGGTCGTATCACACGAATGTTCTCCTCGGTGAACTTATCACCTTTTTTAATATCCTTAACCGCAAAGATACTCCTTCTGAAAGCGGTGGATCTTGCTTCGCCTTCGGTAAGCGTATAATCCGGTCCTTTTAAAGAAGAAAGGGTTTTCTTAATATCATCAACCATGGATTTGAATTCATTGAAAGACATGCTGAATTCGCTGTCCGCGCTCTTAACTCCGTCAAGTTTTAAATGTTTCTCGACAACACATGCTCCGAGCGTCACAGCTACGATCGCAGAAAGACTTCCTTCGGAATGATCCGAAAGACCGATGGGAACATTGAATCTCTCCTTCATATCGGGAATATTCTTTAAATGCATGTCTGCCCAGTTTGCAGGGTATTCGCTGCAGCATTTAAGCAGTACAACCTGATCGTTGCCCGCTCTCTTACATGCATCAAGAGCATCTTGAATCTCTTCGAGAGAACCCATGCCCGTTGATATGATCATGGGCTTTCCTTTGGATGCCGCATATTCTATCAAAGGAATATCGACAAGTTCGAAACTTGCGATCTTATATGCTTCGATACCTATATTTTCAAGGAAATCTACTGCATCTTTATCAAAAGGCGTGGATAAGAAGTCCATGCCGTATTTTTCGCATTCTTCTTTGATCCTAGCCTGCCACTCATAAGGTGTCAGAGCTTCTTCATAAAGATCATAAAGATTGTAGCCGTCCCACAAACCGCCCTTTATCTTAAAATAATCATTATCACAGTCAATGGTCATCGAATCGGCCGTATATGTCTGGATCTTAAGACAGTCGGCACCGGCTTCGTAAGCTTTTTTGACCAGTTCAAGAGCATTTTCGAGACTCTTTCCGTGATTTGCGCTCATCTCTGCTATTACATATACTTCGTTGTTATTTATTTTCTCAAAAATATGAAACATCGCGCACTCCGACATCTATAGATATAACAAGAAAATTATATCATATCTTTACGTATTAGTGAAGAAAAATCGCCCGTACCATAAGGCACGGGCGATAAAGTATAAATATTTAACTTTTTACAATCAATTATGCTAATTCAGCGAAGTACTTGATTGTTCTTACCATCTGTGATGTGTAAGAGTTCTCGTTGTCATACCATGAAACAACCTGTACAAGG
>CACZOG010000004.1 GCA_902782715.1 uncultured Lachnospiraceae bacterium
AGCTGTTGTCATACGAGCTGCTGCCATGTTTACATTTGTGTAAACAGCTGTATCCTGGAACTGTTTGATTCTTGCTTCGTCTTCTTCTGTAGCCTTCAAAGTATTGAATGTTACATCGATGACTTCCATACCACGAAGTTTGCCCCATTTGTCAGAAAGCTTTTCATTAAGCTTTTCAACAAGGATCTCTGTCTTTGTGGTAATAGCTGAATATCTGATACCTACACCGTAATCGGAAAGTGCACCGAGAGCGGGCTGTAAAGCTGTCATGAAGTCTGATCTCATGATGCTCTGAAGGTCTTTCTTGTTATAAACATCGCCTGCAAAATTTGTAGCGATGAATGTATAGAAACGGATAGGATCCGAAATATGGAATGTATATTCACCGTTAGCGATAAGTGAAATATCACCCTGGAATCCCGTTACCTGATCAGCAATGAAGAAAGGAATAGGATTGCTTGTTCCCCAGAGGTTATTTCTTACTTCATTGATGTTGATAAAGTAAACTCTCTGTGTCTTGGGAATTTCCTGTCCAAATACCCAACGCTTGCCAACTTCCTTGAATGTATCAACGATGCTCTGTCCAAACTTACCTGTTAAAAGTCCTCCGAGGATGGAAGGCTCGGTAGATGCATCATACACGTACTGTCCGGGCTCCGCACAGAATTCTGCAACTTTGCCTTCGTCAATGATCAAAGCTGCCTGACCGGCATTTACTTCGACAATTGAACCACTGCTGATTACATTATCGTTACCTTTATTAACACCTTTTTGATTTCTTTTTTTACCTTTTACTGCAAGAACTCCTTCAGCGAATGCATCACAGTAGAAGTACTCAAGATACTGATCTTCAATAGTATTTCTGGCTGAACCCATAAGGTTGCCAAACATGTTTTTGCCCGCAGCTTTGGCTTCCTGACCAACTTCCGAAGCGATTTGTTTAATAAATCCCATTTATAGTTCCCTCCTATAATTTGTATGTCATGTTTTCTGACGGTTTTAATTGTAGCATAATCAACACCCAAAGTCCATAAAATTGACTTAAATCTCCTTGATATATATAATATAAAAAGTTAAATTTACTCGGCGGGAAGAATATGAAAAAAGAATACTCTTTTAAAAGCAAAATACTCCGTAAAATCGTTATCGGGATTGCAGTCTACGGTGCCGCTTACCTCGTATCTCTGATCGCACTCTCTTCCTTCGTTTCGCTCTTCAGATACGGAAAAGATTCCATAAGCATGATCGCAACTCTGATCGCCGGATTCGCCGCTTTTCTTACCGTTACTGCGGATGAAAAACCTCTTCTGCTTTTTGATCCTTCCGCAGTTTTCTCAAAGAAACCCTATTTAATAGTATTATTTATATTATTTGTAATATTTACATCTTATTCATTAACTGTATCTTTTAATTTTCTTTATTCGAAAATTCCCTGGCAGGTGCTCGGTGACAAATACGTTGTTCAGGATAACGAGTCGCTCTATGCCATCCCGCTTTTAGTCAGAATAATCGCATATGTCATAATAGGACCGTTCGCCGAAGAGGTTCTCTTCAGGGGCGTGGTATTCTTCAGATTCAAAAAGATACTTCCCGTATGGGCATCCGTTCTGGCAGCTTCAATATTCTTTGGTCTCTACCACGGAAATCTCATGCAGGGTACATATGCATTTTTCATGGGATCCGTTATGTGTCTCGTGATGCATTACGGCGGAAGTTTCTTCTATCCTTTGATCTTTCACATCGTTGCAAATCTGATCTCAAACCTCTGTTTTGAATCGGCACATATAAATAATGTAGTTTATTCAACGCCTTCGATCATAGCGAGCATCGCATATATTGTGGTTGCCATAATAATTAGTTATGTATTCAAAGGTAAGTTGACTAAAAAAGACAAGAAATGTTGATAACTTTGTCCATCTTGCAAAAAATGTTGATAACTTTGTGTAAAAATGTGTAATATGCCCTATTTTGAAGCATTTTTTATCAACATTCAATATTGTATAACTTTTCGGGAAAACATACTTTCGTCAAAAATATGTTCGTTGACCGAATGAGTTAATAAAGGAGGTAACACTACATGTGGGCTTATGACTCTGTATTTTATCAAATTTATCCTTTGGGCTTCTGCGGAGCGCCTTTTGAAAATGACGGCGTAAAAGAATCCCGGATCTTAAAAGTAATCGACTGGATTCCCCACATCAAAAAACTCGGAGCAAATGCAATTTATTTCTCCCCTGTTTTCGAATCCGATACGCATGGTTACAACACGAGAGATTATACGAAGATCGATGTGAGACTCGGAAGCAACAAGGATTTCAAGAAGGTCTGCGATGCCCTACACAAAGAAGGGATCAAAGTAGTTTTGGACGGCGTATTCAATCACGTCGGAAGAGGCTTCTGGGCTTTTCAGGATGTTTTAAAGAACAGGGAATCTTCTCCCTATGTAAGCTGGTTTAACCGCATCGATTTCGGAGGCAACTCAAATTATAACGACGGACTCTGGTACGAAGGCTGGGAAGGCAATTACGATCTGGTCAAACTCAACCTTCATAATGAAGACGTTATCAACCATATCTTCTCTGCCGTCGAAGGGTGGATAAAAGAATTCGACATCGACGGAATAAGACTTGACGTTGCATACTGTCTCGATTACGGCTTCTTAAACAGATTAAGAGGCTTCTGTGATTCCAAAAAAGAAGACTTCTTCTTACTCGGTGAAGTTCTCCACGGCGAATACGGAAGAATGCTTCGTGAGATGAATATACATTCGGTAACAAATTATCAGTGCTATAAAGGAATACATTCGGCATTCAATTCATGCAACATGTTTGAGATAATCCACTCTCTTTTACGTCTTTTCGGACCTGAGGACTGGACTGTCGCAAGAGGTACGCATCTTTTAAGCTTTGCGGACAATCATGACGTATCGAGGATCGCAAGCATAATAAACGATCCGAACTGTCTTCCTTTAGTTTACGCCATGGTATTCGGCATGCCGGGCATACCCTGCGTATACTACGGTTCCGAGTGGGGAACAAAGGCCGACAAGTCCCAGGGCGATCCCGCTCTGCGCGTAAGCTTCGATAAGCCCGAATGGAATGAGTTAACGGACTTCATTTCCAGACTTGCAAATGCCAAGAAAGGAAGCGAAGCACTAAACTACGGCTCAATGCGTTCGGTGGTCCTTACCAACAAACAGTGCATCTTCGAAAGAAAGAGCGATAACGAAAGGGTTCTTGTCTGCATAAACATGGATTCCAACGATTATACGGCTCATTTTGATGCGGGATGCGGAATGGCCGTCGACCTTATAACAGGCGAAAACTTCGACTTCGGAGGTGGTTCACATCTGCCCGCTTACAGTGCCAAATTCCTTAAATGCGAGCATTGATTATAGATGTAAATAACTGTATAATTATGTACAGAGTTTTATTATTAAATAATACGGAGGGTACACGAATTCTATGGACGGAATGAATGAAAACATGACTCAGGCTTCCACCTTAAAGGAAACCGACAAAAAATGTCCGCAGTGCGGCGGTGTAATGGATTTCGATCCCAACATCGGCGGCATGGCATGTCCTTATTGCGGATATGAAGAAGAGATCGTACAGGATGAAGCGGGAAGCGCCGCAGAACTCGATTTCGAATCAGCTGAAAAAACAGAAAACTGTGACTGGGGTGCACAGAAAAAACAGATCATTTGTAAAAGCTGCGGTGCAGAGACGATTTACGACGCGCTTGACGTGGCAAATGAATGTCCTTACTGCGGATCCAACCAGGTTATGGAAGCAAATGACGAGAATACCATCGCTCCCGGCGGCGTAGTTCCTTTCGCAATAACAAATGAAGTTGCAAGTGCAAACTTCAAGCAGTGGATCGGAAAGAAATTCTTCTGTCCCAAGCTTGCAAAGCAGTCTGCAGAGCCTGATGCATTTACCGGAATCTATCTTCCTTACTGGACATTCGATACAGATACATTCTCAAGATATTCCGGAAAATACGGTAAAGACAGAACCGTTAAAGAAAAGGATTCTCAGGGAAATACAACAACAAGAACGGTTACCGACTGGCATCGTACTTCAGGTACATACAAGCTTGCCATCGATGACGAGCTCGTTCAGGGCAGTGAACGTCACAACTCAGCTATTCTTAAAGGTCTTGAGCCTTTCGAAACAGCAAAGAACGTTCCTTATAAGCCCGAATACGTTGCAGGTTTCGCTGCTGAAAGATATTCCGTAGGTCTTAAGGCCGCATGGGAAAAAGCAAAGAATTCCATTTCAGGAAAGATCAAGAGCAACATCACAAGCAAGATCTACGATGAGTGCAATGCAGATCATGTAAAGGATGTTAAAGTATCCACTACTTACAGCAAGATCACTTATAAGTATCTTATGCTTCCCATCTGGTGCTCTTCATTCAAATATAACGACAAGGTATACCAGTTCATGGTAAACGGACAGACCGGTAAGGTATACGGAAAGACTCCCATATCTGTCGGCAAGGTTATCCTTGTTATCGCCATTGTTCTTGTTATCCTCTTCATCATCTTCTGTGGAGCAGGTGCTATCGGAGCGATCGGAAACTTATTCAATTAATATCTTTGATCAAAAAATCAAGGTGCCGGACACTTCAGTGTGCCGGCACCTTTTTATGTCTTTTATACTTTTCTTAAAAGAAGCTCAACAGTAAATCCGTTGTCGTTATAATATTCCATTCCGCCGCCCATCTTATCCATATAGCATTTGACAAGATAAAGGCCGAGGCCGTAGCCGCCTTTGTCGGATGCATTTTTGCCGCGGTAATACTTTTCGGCGATAAGAGGGATATCCTCTTCTTTTGCACCCGGTCCGCTGTCTTTTATTACGATCTTTACAAACTCGATATTCTTTCCCGACTCGGACATGGCCTCCGTCGTTGCGAAGGATACCTTGATGTCCGTTCCCGCATATTTGTAAGAGTTTCCGACGACATTGTCGATCGCCTGTTCAAATCTAAGCTTATCCATGTAAACAAGGCATTCGGGAATCTCGTTTTCAAGAATGATGTTTCCGTAATTCCTGATATTCGAGAAAAACCCCGGAATAACGTTGGAATTCGTTTCTATAGGATGAACTTCAAGTATTTCCATATCCTCAAGATTAACATGCATAAGATTGCTCATGAGGTTTTCGATGGTGTCCGCTTTTGCGGATATCGTATTTATCTTATCGAGATTGTATGCGATCTCTTCTTTTTCTTTCTGTTTAGTCGTCTCGTCTTCGCTGCTTGTTTCAATCTCTTTTATCCTGCCGTCATACTTTGTCTGCATTACCTCGCATGCAGCCTTAATAACGGATACGGGCGTTTTGACATCGTGGCTTAACTCGGTAACGAGTTCCTTCCTTGCAACCTCGGATTTGATCTCTCTCGCATGGGCTTCTTTTATCTGTTCACGCATAAGATCGAATGCTTCCGTAAAAGCTCCGAAGATATTGTTCTTCCTGATCGGAAGGGGTTCGTCAAGATTGCCTTTTGATATCTTCACCGAGAACTTCTCGAGTTCCCTGATCGGCTTTATAAGGAAGAGGTACATTATCACGATCAGAGCATATCCGCCGATCAGAACCAGTCCCCAGAAAATAACGGAGAGTTTTAAAAATGCATCACTCATCGAATCAAAACGATTGCTTTCATCGGTCCATGCTATCTTGCCGATATAATTTCCGTTCGGCTCGAAATCAAGTGCGAATGCATTGTTTTTATAGAGTTTCGAGAGCTCTTCGTCGTTTATTTCGGTTGAAAGAATGATATAACAGTTATATTTGTTTTCTATCTCTTCTTCATCGGTTCCCGAAGCATATTCTTCCTCTGCCTTATGCTTTATGCCGTTATAGTAGATCAGGTCTCTTTCATCGTATGAAAAATGACTTTTTACGATCAGGAAAGCAATGAGAATGACCGCCATGAAGATTGAAAACAATACTGCGATTCTTGTAAGTACCTTCATATTTACTTCGCTTCAAGTTCAAGATAATAACCCGTACCCCAGACTGTTTTGATGAGTTTGGGTTCATTGGGATTATCTTCAAGCTTTTCCCTTAATTTTCTTATATGAACATTCAAAGTACTGTCCGAGAAAAACGTATCTCCCCAGACTTCGTCAAACAGTACTTCTTTTTTAACTATTGTATTCTTATGATTGTAAAGACATTTTAAAAGAGCAAATTCCTTGGCTTTAAGAGTGATCCTCTCTCCGCTTAAGATAACGGACATGGTCGCATCATCCAGCACAAAATCCTCTTCTTTGCCCGTATCGGCACTTTCGGATCCCGAAGACTTATCTGCCTGCAAAGCCCTGAGTTCATTCATCTGTTCTTCACGTTTAAGCGTCACTTTTACCTTCGCAAGAAGGACCGATAAACTGTAGGGTTTCTTGACATAATCGTCTCCGCCCGTGGAGAGAGCTACAAGCACATCATCATCGCTCTGTCTTGCGCTGACAAAAAGGATCGGAAGCTGCATGTCTTCCCTTAATCTCTTGCAGACATCAAAGCCCGAACCGTCTCCTAAATTTATATCAAGAAGAATAAGATCGACCGTATTTTCTTTTAAAAATTCAAAACATCCCTTGCTGCTTTCGACGTAAGCCGTTTTAACTTCAAACATGTTAAAATACTCAGCCGTCATCTTGGCCAGTTCGGTTTCGTCGTCGACTATCAGGCAGTTGTAATGCATAGCTTTTCCTCCGTGTGGAATTCTATTTATTCTAAAAACAATCCTCAGATTTTGTCAAATTAAAAAGGTGTATTTTTTCAGTATATCTATTCACCGCAACCGTAATTTGTTTTATAATGGAATGCAAGTAAGCAAAAACGTGTTTTAGGAGGTTTGGAATGAAAGTTGAGGCTTTAAATTGCAGGTGTTGCGGCGGTATTTTAAATGTCAGCTCGGCATTATGTGTGTGCAGTTACTGCGGTGCGACAAACTTTGTGTCGGATACGGCGGGAAAATACATCACACAGTTAAACCGTGCGAACAAATTAAGACAGGAAAAAGAATACGACAACGCAATACGTATTTATGACAATATTCTTTCCGAAAACGCACCCACAGCAGATATTCTGTGGCTTCGTACTCTTTGCGAATACGGTATCGAGTATGTTCCCGATCCCATAAGCAGCAAATATTTCCCCACGCTCCACAGAATCAAAGATGAAAGCATTCTTAATTACCATTCATATCTTGAAGCACTCAGTTTATGTGCCGAGGATCAGAAAAAGGTTATAGAAAAAGAAGCAACAGAGATCAACAGAATTCAGACCGAATATCTGGAGATCGCCAAA
Organism: uncultured Lachnospiraceae bacterium; assembly: GCA_902782715.1. Taxonomy (GTDB): domain Bacteria; phylum Bacillota; class Clostridia; order Lachnospirales; family Lachnospiraceae; genus UBA3766. The sequence goes on from CACZOG010000004.1 coordinate 7,326, forward strand.
AACGAAGCTCCTTATGATGTTTTCATCTGTTATAAAGAAACCGACGAGGATACGAACACAACTACCGAAGACGTTGCATACTGCACGAAGCTTTACGATATCCTCACAAAAGACGGATATAAAGTTTTCTTCGCGAGAGTAACACTTCAGGATAAACTCAGCGTGGATTTCGAGCCCTATATTTTCGCCGCTTTAAAAAGTTCAAAAGTCATGGCCGTTATCGGAAGCAAATCCGAGTATTTTACCGCCACATGGGTTAAGAACGAATGGAGCCGTTTCCTTAAGCTTATGGAAACAGATACGAAAAAGCAGATCTTCTTCGCATGCGACGATCCCGAAGAACTTCCGAGAGCTTTCAGCTTAAAGCAGGCTCAGCTTTTATCGGATCCTCAGGCCATGGAAATACTTGCGAGAAACATCAACAATTATCTCATTAATATATTAAAAGCCGGCAAAAACGGAACGCCCGGTGCAGTACACATCGATCCGAACAGTGCACAGGGTATGCTTGAGGAGGCCATGAAGAAATCCAAAGAAGGCAACTATGCTGCAGTAATGTCCATAACAAGCGATCTGGTCGCGGCATATCCCAATAAAGCCGAGGCATACTGGCTCAGAATGACGGCAAAACTTCGTCACACTACCGATAACATTCAGTACATAAAGAGAGACCTCTCACTTGAAGACGATTACAACAAAGCGGTTTCCTTAGCCGATGAGGTATTAAAACAAAAGTACATCGAAACAAAAGATCAGTGCCTTGAAAACTTACGTCTCCAAAATGAATTTACCGCTCAAATGGATGAATTCGCGGATGATTATAAAAAAAGCCTGGGAAGCAATCCCGATTTCATTAAAAAGAATCAGATCGTAAAAGAACTCGAGGATCTTCTTGACGAATACATTAAAGCCAAAGTTGAGTTAAAAAAAGAAAAAGTCAAAGATGCAATTTCGCTTAAGTTATCCGAACTGGATAATGTATTTAAAAATGTTCTTAACGATCTGCAGAGCAGGGGTATTTCGAAATATCGTGAATTCCGTTCGGCAAACAAACTTCCGGACAGAACAGAGATCGATATGATCTCCTCACATTACACTGCCCTTCGCGCCCAACTTGTCGAAGAAAACAAATCTCTTCGCAAACAGTACGGTTTTCAGGAGGCTCCTCCCATCCAGGCGGAACCGGTTAAGAAGCAATACAAGGATCCGGTAGTAGATAACATTGTTTTAAATGCAATTCACGATCTGGCACTTGAACCTACTGATGAGGAAGACACAGTTTCGAAATTGATCAATGGTTTCTTTGATCTTTGATTTATATAAAGTCCGCGGAAAGATCCGCGGACTTTTTTATTCTTCCGTAATCATCTTTACGGGCTCGAGTTTTCTTATTCTTCTGCCGTTGATCCATGATACGAGCATTGCAACCGATACTATGACTGCTGCCACGATCACGTACGAGATCGGAGAAAGCACAAATCTTACTTTTCTGAATCCGAATATCGCAAACATCAGGAGGCATACTTTTCCACCAAAGAACGTTACGGCGATCAGGCCTAAAACAATGCCGATCAGGATCGAGGGAAGATTTGACATCATTATCTGGAGTATAAGCTGATTGGAAGTAAAGCCCAACGCTTTGTTAACACCCAGATTCTTCCACTCTTTTGTGATCTGTGTACGGATGAGCAGCGCTTCGGCGAGTGCGACAATGAATATCGTAATAAACATGATTATACCGAGGATCGCACCCATCGATGTCTTAAGAAGCGTGAACAAAGAGCCTGTGGAAGCATATGAATCGTTAATTTCCTTGTCGGGATAGATCTCTTTAAACTGCTTCTCGAAATCTTTGTATTTGTACTTATCCTTAAGAAATATCATTACGGTCTTTGCGTTAAGCGGTCTGCCGATCCTCTCATATCCTTCTTCCGACATATAAGCCATAAGACCCATATTCTGGAAAGTCTGTCCTATACCGCTTACCAGGTATGAAGCCTCTTCTTCTCCGTTTCTGACGGTAACCGTATCCCCTACTGATACACCGAGGGTATTTGCCGACTGTGTTGCCAGAGATATTTCATTGGAATATAAAGGCCATCTGCCTTCAACCATCATATCCGGATCCATTACCGAAGGATCTGAAATCACACAAGTGGTGATCGCCTTATTTTTCTTACCCTTCTTGTAATCAAATCCCATCCAGGCTTCATTGTAAAGGTAATCCACAGTGGAAAGCGATGAGATCGAACTCTCGATGTTCTCTTCCCACAATGTATCCGCGTCACAAAGGTCGATTCCCGAAATTTTCAGAAGAGCATCCGTATCTTTTCCGAGATTCTCATAAATTCCGAAGCCCATCGATGCGGAAAATGCAAGAACAGCCATAATGATTATCACACCTATTCTGCTCTTAAACTTTCCGAAAGTTTCTTTAAGCGCAAGCGTAAGTGTAAGAGGCATATGAGTCTTGTCAAAAGAAAACAGATTCTTTTTAAAATTATGTGTATTGATCCCGCCTCTAAGTGCATCAAGCACGCTTGTTTTCTTGTATTCGCGTCCGAGTATCAAAGTGAACACCGTTATGGCTGAGCATATACCTAAAAGTACTCCGAACATCAGAGGTACATTTACGCCCTGATTCCACGAAAGTCCCAAAAGGAAAAGCATTATGAAACCGACTTGTTTCTGTATCAAAGCTCCGATCATAACGCCCAGAGCACATCCCGAAGCTGATACGAGTAAAAGCTGGATAAGAAGGATAAGGATCAATTCTTTTACCGTATATCCGCCTGCTTCCATGATGCCCGTGTTCTTCATGTTATCCATTATGAAATTCTTCACGGAAAAATCGATGATAACAAAAGCGATAAGAAGAATTATAAAAGCAAACATAAGGATTATGGCAATGAAGATAAAAGGTAAGATCATAGATGCGGTTTTAAGCATATCCACGGGAATAAAGCTTCCCGTTACTTCTTCCGTATATTCGGGATGAGAGTTTTTATATGAATTAACCTGATTCGTCAGTTCGTTAAAGCATTCGTCAGCCTTATCATCTCCGACAACACCGCGATTCTTTGCATCCTTGGAAAGGAGCAGTTTGTAATCCTTGTTGTGTATTGCAGTTGTCGGATTCTCAAACTCGATCTGGTTGTACATTTTATCGGACACATACACAAGGTATATTCCCATATTCATCGGAGAACCGTAAATAAAATCTTCGTTAAAACCGGCCACTTTGAAGTCGTAATCGTTTTCTCCGATCTTTATCTCGATCATATCTCCGATCGAGTAACTCGGAGATAAAGAAACAGGAAGTATTATTTCGTTTCCCGAGAATTTGGAGGGATCCATTATCGTGGTCTGAATGTGTCTTTCATCTTCGTATGAATTGATGTGGAAAGGATAATTCGCCCACTTTGTCCTGCCTTTTTTACGGTACTTTGCCTGAGTTGACAAAAAATCATTTATTTCATAATCCGAATAATCTTTGTCGCCTGTTATCAGTTCCTCAAGCATAAAGTTCTGGACTTTATCCTGAGGAGCGAAAATACGTACATCCGCACCGTTTATAGCCTCAACATTGGTATCGATCACGCGGAATGTTCCGATGATAAGATTCAGACATATAAAGATCATGATCGCTGCAAGAAAGGTCATGATGAAAAATGTGATCATATCACCTTTCTGCTTTTTCATATTATTTTTTGCAATAAAGAATAAACGATACATCTTACCACCCCATGTTCTGGAGGAAGACTTTCAGTCTGTTGTGTCTTTCTCTTGCTTCTTCCAAATAAGGGTTACTCTCGTCTTTATAATCGCCCATATAAGGTCCGAGATCTATTTCATCCGAGATAACGCCGTCGGAAAGATATATTATCCTGTTTCCTCTCTCGGCTGCCTTAAAAGTATGAGTAACCATTACAATGCTCTGTCCGCTGTTGTTAAGATCCGATAAAATGTTCAGTACATTGTCAGTATTCTGCGAGTTTAACGCTCCTGTGGGCTCGTCTGCAAAAAGGATCTCGGGAGCGTTGATCACTCCGCGCACAACGGCAACTCTCTGCTGCTGACCGCCGGAGAGCTGTGTGGGGAATTTGCGGTAATCGACTTCCGTCATTTCCACTTTCTCAAGAAGTTCTTTGGCTCTCTGTGTCAATGCTCTTCGATTGTTTGTTTTTAAAAGACCGCAGACTAAAACATTATCGAGTGCCGACATTGAATCGTTTAAATAATTCTGCTGGAATACAAATCCGACATGATCTCTGCGGAATACCGCAAGTTTGTCATTACTGTATTTGGATATTTCCACACTCTCTTTTCCGTCCACGTAATATGTGATGGTTCCGATGCTCGGTCTGTCCATTCCGGATAATGCGTACAAAAGTGTACTCTTTCCCGAACCTGAGTTACCCATTATTACCGTAAAATCTCCCTTATATACCGAAAGATTTAAATTCTTTAAAACGTGCTGCTGAACAGACTCGTTTGAAAATGTTTTAGATAAATTGTCTGCCTGTAAAATAATTCGTTTTGAATCCATAACTGTTCCTTTGAAATTTATTTAATAACGTACTTCTTCTCCGTTTTTAAGTTCTGCGTCCTCGCTCCATACAACTGTTTCGCCGTCATTAAGACCGGAAACGATCTCAGTATAATTATCGTTCTTTACGCCTGTTTCAACTTTAGTCTTTACAGCCTTCTTGTCTTTTGAAACGAATACGAAGGTTTCATCATCTTCCGTTACAACTGCTTCGTTGGGAACGCAGATCGTGTCTTCCACGCTTGCTGTATTAACGTAAGCTTTTACTTCATAGCCTAAGAAGACGTCTTTCATATCGTTCATTTTAATGTCAACGCCGACACCGAGTGACTGTCCGCCGACGCTTCCGACGATCTTCTCTATTCTGTCAACTCTGCCGTCGATCTTTTCATCCATTATCTTAACGGTTGCGCTCTGGCCTTCTTCCATACCGATTATATCATATTTATTGACATCGCATCTTACGACTACATCTTCAAGAGAATCAACTTTGACAAGAGGCATTCCGATGGCAGCTGAGCTTCCTTCGGTTACATCGATTTCTGTAACAACTCCGGTAAATTCCGCTCTGATTCCTTTTTTTGCTTCTTCGAGTTTTGCGATCTCATTTGAATATGTTAATTCGTTTGCTTCTTTTACGGCATCGAGTTCTTCTCTTCCGCCTTCCGTAAGTACTCCGGGGTAACTGGATGCTTTCTGTGATGTCATCTCAGCCTTGTACTCTTTGAAATCAGCAAGCTGAACATTGAGTCTGGAAAGTTCTTCCTGAAGTTTTAAAAGCTCACTGTCATATGACTGAACATATGCATTGTTCTGTGCGAGTTTACGAAGATTCGAATACTCATCGGATTCTGGTCTGTCTGACCAGTCGATGATCGAAACCTGAAGTTTTGCACCTTCGTTGGCAAGAGTCGAACTTCTGTCATTTATCTCTTTCTGCTTGTTTATGATCGCTTCTTCCGTTTCGGCGATCTGCTGATTTAATACTCCTAAGTTTCTCTTTGCTTCCGCATAAAGAGCGTTGTATTTATCGGAAGTCTGAATTGCGTTTAAGTAACTTCCCTCTTTTGCTTTGGCATCAAGATCTAAAAGTGCAAGATCATTGTTTATTTCTTCTTCGTCAAATGAAATGAGGAGGTCGCCCTTTTTAACCGTATCGCCGACTTTAACATGCACCTTATCGACCTTAACATTTGTACCGGCATAATAGGTTTGCGAGTCAGAGGCCTGGATCTTTCCGTTAAGTTCGGTAACCTGATTCATTTCCTGTCTTGTAACGGTATAGGTATCAACCTTTGTTGCAGCCTTGGAATAAAATGTGAAAGCACTTACTGCCGCTATCGAAAGTGCAACACCTGCTCCTGTTATCGCAAAGATTCTCTTTTTAAGTTTCATTTTTCTACCTCACTTTTCCTTTGTTCAAGTTCGTTGATATTACTCTAACGCAAAGAAAAAAATAAGTCTTAATCTGAATCTTGCATAATTCTTAACTATTTCTTAATCGGGAAAAAATGAATTAAGGAAGGGTGTTTCAGGTCAAAAAAATACCGGGCAGCCTTTCGGTTACCCGGTATTGAAGTTTTCAGTATTAAATTAGATTTCCGGCTCGATCATTCCGTATGTGTTGCCTTTACGTTTGTAAACTACACAAACCTGATCTGTTTCCGCATTCTGGAATACGAAGAAGTTATGTCCGAGAAGTTCCATCTGAACACATGCATCTTCGGGATACATGGGCTTCATATCAAATTTCTTTGATCTGATGATCTTGATCTCATCATCGTCGCTGAAGTCCTTGTCAATGTAATCCTGTTTGAAGTTATCACTGTTCTGCTTATAATTTACAAGTTTGCTCTTATATTTTTTAAGCTGTCTTTCAATAATCTCCTCTACTAAATCAATCGAT
>CACZOG010000005.1 GCA_902782715.1 uncultured Lachnospiraceae bacterium
ATCGCTCGATACCGATAAACTTGACAAGGTAAATGAAATTGTCGATAATTTATTAAGCAATTCAGAGTATTACGCCAAAAAAATCGAAGAATTTGAGTACGATCAAGTTTATAATATCGGAACAAGTGCTTCCGTAGGCGGTAAATACATTATGGAACAGTTGATTGCGAGAAAGAGGAACAAAGAATGAATCATATGATGCTTTATATAGACCCTTCGGTTACAACTTATCTGATACAGGCTGTAGCAGGCGTTGTGATCGCCGTCGGTGCAGGTCTTGCGATATATTTTCATAAAGCAAAAAAGAAAGTCAACGAGAAACTCGGTATTGATGAGAATAAAGGAAAAGAAGTGGAATCCGACGATATAGAGTTCAAGGAGTAAACTTGAATTTTCATCCACTTTTTGTTAAAATTTCAGTATAAAAAGATGTTCTTTAAATTCGTACTTCGGAAAGGAAGCAGGTTATGTTTAGAACGATTAAAACAATATATTTGCTTATTCATAATCCCGTAACGAAATTTATACTGAAAAACATATTTATGCTTATCGGATTTTTGTCAAAATGGTTTTTTATCATTGTGATCGGACCGTTAAGTTGGTTTGTCTTTAAAGCTTCTTTTAAATATGCGATAACGAAGACTTTTCCTAAAATGTTAAAGAAGTATTTTACGGTTACTTTCCCTAAGATATTAAAGAAAAAACTCAGCATGACATATCCCGTAAACATGATTTTAAAGATGGCGGGAAAATAAACAATTAATACAGAAATTACCGACAGGAGTTTGAAAGGACTCCTGTTTTTTATTTCATTTTATAAAATTTTTACTTGTCAAAATGAGATTTGTGTAGTAAATTCTTTTATTGTGTAATATTGTAAGTTGAAAATTTGCATATAATATAGAAGAAATTTTATATTTTTTATTGTTTTGAATGGAGTTTTTATGGCAAAGTATTTGGTTATTGTGGAATCACCGGCTAAGGTTAAAACCATCAAAAAGTTTCTTGGCTCGAACTATGAAGTAGTTGCTTCGCAGGGACATGTAAGAGATATGCCCAAGAGCCAGTTGGGTTTTGACGAGAACTATGATCCTAAATATATAACTATCCGCGGAAAAGGAGATGTGCTTTCCACACTTCGTAAAGAAGTAAAGAAAGCTGAGAAGATATATCTCGCAACCGACCCTGACCGTGAAGGAGAAGCAATAAGCTGGCATCTTTATGAAGCTTTGAATTTAAAAGAAAAGAAAGTTGCCAGGATCACATTTAACGAGATCACACAGTCTGCGGTTAAAGAGGCTTTAAAGAAGCCCCGCGCGATCGACATGAACCTTGTTGATGCACAGCAGACACGCCGTATGCTTGACAGAATGGTTGGTTATCGCATTTCTCCGCTTCTTTGGGCAAAGATCAAAAGAGGTCTTTCCGCAGGAAGAGTTCAGTCTGTTACTCTTAAGATGATCTGTGACAGAGAGAACGAGATCAATGCTTTTATAGCAAAAGAATACTGGACTCTGGATGCATCCCTTAATGTTGAAGGGGAAAAGAAGCCCCTTGTTGCATCTTTCTACGGAATAGGTGATGACAAACTTGAATTAACAGATAAGAAACAGGTAGAAGAAATTAAGAAGGCTTTACAGAAAGCCAAATTCACTGTTGCAGAGGTTAAGAACGGAACAAGAAAGAAGAATTCTCCCTTACCTTTTACGACTTCGACTTTGCAGCAGGAAGCAAGTAAAGTTCTCGGTTTTTCAACTCAGAAGACCATGAGGATAGCACAGGGCCTTTACGAAGGTGTTAATGTCGGCAAAAATACTGTCGGTGCCATCACATATCTTCGTACCGATTCCGTAAGAGTATCCGATGAAGCCATCAAAGCGGCTACATCTTTTATTGAAGAACACTTCGGCAAGGAATTCGTTAACCCCAATGAGCAGAGCAAGGCTACCGGAAAGAAGATCCAGGATGCTCACGAAGCGATCAGACCTACAGATCTTGCTAGAACTCCCGAAATGATGAAGAATTATCTCGGAAGAGATGAATTGAGACTTTATACTCTTATCTATAAGAGATTCCTTGCATCGAGAATGGCTCCCTGCGTATTTGATACTGTTTCCACAAAGATCGCAGCAGATAAATATACTTTCAGGGTATGTGCTTCCAAAGTATCGTTTGAAGGTTACAGAGCCGTTTATACATCAGATGATGACGAAAAGGATACTAAGAATAATATCCTTAACAAACTTGATAAAAAAACAAAGCTCACACTTGATAAGATCGACGGTGAACAGCACTTCACACAGCCGCCCGCTCACTTTACCGAAGCAGGGCTCGTTAAGGCTATGGAAGAGCAGGGCATCGGCCGTCCTTCAACATATGCACCCACGATCACAACGATCATGGCACGTCATTATGTAGTTAAAGAGAACAAGAATCTCTACGTTTCCGATCTCGGAGAGGTAGTTAACAATATGATGGAAGGAGCATTCCCGACTATCGTTGATGTAAGCTTTACCGCTAATATGGAAACGCTTCTTGATGCAATTGAAGAAGGCACGGTTCAGTGGAAGACTGTTGTTGCAAACTTCTACCCCGATCTTGATGAAGCAGTTAATCAGGCGACCAAAGAGCTTGAACATGTCCAGGTTCAGGATGAGGAAAGCGATGAGGTCTGCGAACTCTGCGGCAGAAAGATGGTATTCAAATTCGGACCTCACGGTAAATTCCTTGCATGTCCCGGATTCCCCGAGTGCCGCAATACCAAGTCATTCCTTGAAAAGATCGGCGTGGCATGTCCTAAATGCGGCAAAGACATTGTTGTCAGAAAGACTAAGAAAGGCAGAACATATTACGGATGCGAGGGTGCTCCCGACTGCGATTACATGTCATGGCAGAAGCCTCTTGATGAGAAGTGTCCCAAATGTTCTTATCCTCTTATCAAAAGAGGCAATAAGAAAGTCTGCTCGAACGAGGGATGCGATTTTATCAATTAATATGCATTTAAGGTGTCGTACTTTAAAAGAGTGCGGCACTTTTTTAATCTTTACGGAATTTAATCTAAAAAAACGCAGATTAAAGCCGATAAATAAATCAAACAATTTAATATAGCGCATGGAAGCTTAAAGATAAAAGGACTTAATCCGTGATTGAGTCCTTTTATTTTTTTAGATAATGAGCATTCGCCGATAATTGTGTTTTGGACAAACTAAACGCTTACACAATATGTAGTATGCTTATTTTCGGCACTTTTGACATTTTCAAAGTTGTCAATACTTCTTATTTAGTGTTCATTCTTGTAAAAAAGCACAATATGGGGTAGTTTTTTTGTGAAATTACTTGTCTTTTTATACAAGTTTTGTATAATTAAATAAGGTAGGTGGAGTGCGCCTATATTGTATTTGTGTGTCTAAATATCATATGTTCTGAAGGACATACGAAAGAAAGGAAAGGTTGTTTAATATGATTAATACGAGAAATTTTGATTATATTAACGTGCTTGACAAGGCCGCTGACGGTTCTTACTTAAGAAATGAAGCCATCAGCAACAATATCGCGAATGCCACAACACCCAATTACAAGAGACAGGACGTTGCTTTTGAAGAACAGTTAAGAGCATCGATAGCAGGTGCTACCGAAGGAAGTCTCGACAAGAAGATCCATAACGTTGATCTATCGACGATCAGACCGAAGGTTTATACGGATGTTGCACAGTCAAGCTACAGACTTGACGGTAATAACGTAGACCCTGAGACAGAGAACATTTATTTAGCTGAGAACCAGCTTTATTATCAGGGTGTAATAAGTTCGATCAATCACGAATTTGAAACAATGAGAACTGCGATGGGTAAATAAGGAGGTAGCTTATGGGAATGTTTAATGCTCTTGATGTTTCTGCTTCCGGTCTTACCGCGCAGAGATACAGAATGGATATCATCTCCGAGAATGTTGCGAATGCCAATACAACACGTAAGGAAGACGGCAGCATTTATAAGAGAAAAGTTGTTACTTTTGAAGCTGAAGGACCGGGAGGAGTTCCTTTCAAAACCGTTCTCGGACGTTCCACTGCGGATCTGTCGAATTCATTGGGCAACGGCGTAAGGATCACTTCGGTTCACGAAGACAATACTTCCGAACCCAAGAAGGTTTACGATCCTTCACATCCCGATGCGGACGAAGCAGGATATGTTTATTATCCCAATGTTGACATCATCACCGAAATGACAAACCTTATCGATGCTTCTCGTGCTTATGAAGCAAATGCAACGGTTGTTGATGCTACCAAGAGTATGATCCAGACGGGTCTTAATATGGGCAGAGGATAATTTGAACAGGTAAAAGAACATGGACAGAATTCAGAAAGTTTACGGTATTGATACCGAAGCTGTTAAAGCATTACAGAACTTTTCCGAGGGCAAAACGGTCGGCAAAGATAATCAGGACATGTTTTCATCGCTTCTTAACAATGCCATTAACAATATAAATACAACAAATGCATATTTGTCTAATGCCGAGAATGAGAAGATCAAATTCGCACTCGGCGAAACGGAAAACCCTCATGATTTGACGATTGCGCTTCAGAAGGCATCGACCGCACTTCAGTATACGGTTGCGGTAAGAGATAAATTCCTGGAAGCGTATAAAGAGATTATGAACATGCAGATCTAATTGATCTGTATATGACGGAGAGACGAAAATGTTTGAAAAATTGATTGACAAGTTAAAACAGATTCCGCCCAGGCTTCTTGAGTGGTGGAACAAGTTTTCGAAGAATCAGAAGGCTGTGATCATCAGTGTTGCGATCGGAGTCGTTATTTGTTTTGCGATCCTTATCACAGTTCTTACCAGAACACAGTATGTAAATATCGTTACCTGTGAAAATGCTTCTCAGGCTTCTCAGGTTCAGGATTTGCTTTATGATAATAACATCGCATATAAAGTTTCAGATTCGGGACTTGTATTCAGTGTAGACAAATCCAAACTTTCCGAAGCAAATATCCTTTTGGGATCAAACAATATTTTAACCGATCCTTACGACAATCTTGATACGGTTCTCGGTTCATCCCTTTCGACTACCGAAGCCGACAAGCAGAAGAAATATACCGCATACAGAGAGAATCAGCTTGCCAAGGATTTAGAGAAAATGTCTTTCGTTGAATCCGCAAGCGTTAATATGCATGTTCCCGAGAATGAC
>CACZOG010000006.1 GCA_902782715.1 uncultured Lachnospiraceae bacterium
GCAACGAGTCTCTGCTGAAGTTCAGCATCTTCAACCTGAGATGACAAGACAAATTTAAAAGGAACCTCAGCCGTCTGCGACTGCTTGGTTGCCTCAACGGCCTGTGTCGGTGTTATCTGATTGACTTTAATTTCCATCAGATTCTCCTTCGTTTTCCAAAATGTAACGCCTGACTTCTTCTATGCAGTCTTCCAGATCGTCGTTAATGAATACCTTCTCGATCCCGGCACTTTTTACCTTGTCCTTGGAGAAGTCCGCGGAATCCGCGAGGAATCTTCTGCACATCTCCTCGTATTTGGGTTCAGCCTGTTTCCGCTCTCTTTTTAATGCTCTCTCAAGCCTCTCGCCGTCATCCACATCGATCAAAACAGGTATTACTTTTTCCTTGCCGAAATAATTACGGATCTGGACATACGATTCAAGCGTTCCTATAACCACGTAACTCTTCCTGTCGAGTTCGATATCTCCGTTGTCCACAGTCATGTACTTCCATATCCCGTAAACGGTATTGTATGCTCTCGACTCGACTATCTTGCCTTCTTCGTATAATCTTCCTGCCTCGACTTCGTCAACGAAATAATATTCCCTTCCGTCGACTTCGCCTTCCCTTATAGGTCTTGTTGTATATGTAACGATTTGATTTAACTTTAATTCTTCATCCGAAAGAACTCTTTTATATACGGTATCTTTTCCTGAGGAACTCTTCCCGCAGATACAAAAAATTTTTCCCATTATAAATTTCCAGCCTTATTATTTAGCGTAAAAAAGAACTCCGAGCGTGGCGGGTCCGCAGTGACTCGTGATTACTCCGCCTGCCTGTGTCTCAAGGATCTCATCGAAATAATTGAGTTCCTTAAGGTATTCGACAACAGGTACGACCAGATCGTGATCCATGACCGAATAAGTTACGAATACTCTGGTCTTATCCGCTTTTAAAAGATCCTCTTTCATGTCTTCAACATAATTTAAAAGAACCTTTTTAGTCTTTCCTCTGTATTTTGTACCCACACCCATCTTGCCCATCTTAACTTCGATCCTGGGTTTTAACTGAAGAGTGTTGGCCAAAAGTGCGGTAACCGCATTGCATCTTCCGCCTCTTGCAAGAAATGTTAAGGTATCAACCACGAAGCTTGCCCTTACGTCTTCTCTTGCTGCATTGATCGCTTCATATGTTTCTTCGATCGATCTGCCGGCTTTGATCATTTCTGCGGCTCTTAAAACCTGAAGACCGATACCCGTCGAAAGATTCATTGAATTGATAACGAATACTCTGTCGTATTCAAGATCCGAAGCTGCGAGTCTTACTACATTGCATGTCGTACTCATATCTTCGGAAATACCGATGTAAAGCACATCATCTCCAGCTTCCTTATGCGGTTTAAGATGCTCGATCGCTTCTTCGATCCCCGCTGCGGAAGTCTTCGGCGTGGTCTTGTTTTTGTTGGACCATTCTATTATTTCCTCGGGTGTAACATCACGTCCGTCAAAATAACTTTTGTCATCCATGATGATGCACAAAGGAATGATCTCAATATCATATTTCTCGATAAGTTCTTTGGACAGATCTACCGTGCTGTCCGTCATTACTACGGTTTTACCCATATTCATACCCCACATTTGTATAGTTAATTAATTATAACATTTTTTGCATATTTGTCCAATATGCAATACTTTTAACAAAACAAAGCAGCCACCTTAAGTGACCGCTTTTTATATACTCTTTTATGTTTCTTTTTTATGCATTTCTTAGATTCAAAAGATTGACCAGACCGTTGTATACGAAATCCTCAACCTCTTTCTTGTCCGCATCCCCCGGAATATCCTGGATCAGGAATATGTAAAGGATAAACTGCGTACATAAAACATTCTTCCTGTAAACACTGTCCGTTTCAGTGAATATTCCTTCATCAACACCCTGGTCGATAAATCTTTTAAGCAGTGCTTCAACCATTAATATAAGATTCTTTTCATCTGCACATTCAAAGTGCATGGATGCACCTGCCATATTCTGATTACCCAATCCCTTGGCTGCTTCGATAATGGACTGAAGCGTCTGATGATCGAGTCTGTTGCCCCACATGTAATCGAGTATTTTATAGAATTTATCTTTAAAGCAGCCTTCTTCGAAAGTAATTTCAAGAATGCTTCTGACACATACGAACATAAGGAAAAACATTGCTTTTGAGATAAGTTCTTCCTTGCTCTGGAAATACTCGTAAGTGGTGCCCTTTCCGATACCCGCTCTCGCCGATATTTCGCTTATCTTTAAAGTGGAGATGTCTCTTCCTTCTTTTATGAGTTCCCCTACGGCATAATAGATCTTTACTTCTTTATCCGGAAGTTTCTGCATAGTTTCTATAAATGTCAAATAATCCAGGTTCATTTTATCCTCCTTTATCAAGTTTAACTTTCTGCCGTAACGGGTTTCATACCGTCAGTTTCATCACTTACTATTCTCTCGCCGTATTCATCCACAACCATCGATCTTTCTTTGTTGAACAGATCGTAGAGGCAGGGAACAACAATCAGAGTAAGAATCGTTCCGTATATAAGTCCGCCGATCATAACTATTGCCATCGGCTGCATCATTGCCGAACCTTTACCGATTCCGAGCGCCATCGTTGACATGGATATTACGGTCGTCAGTGTCGTCATAAGGATAGGTCTCAGTCTGGCCGAAGCGGATTCGACGATGGCTTCTCTTTTGTTCTTTCCTTCCTGTCTTAACTGATTGATATAATCAACCATAACGATACCGTTGTTAACGATGATACCCGCCAGCATAACAAATCCGAGCGCACCGATAACGGAGACATTGTTATGCGTGAAGAACAGTGCCAGAAGACCGCCTGTAAATGCCAGAGGGATCGTAAACATGATGATGAACGGCGATAAAAGCGACTGGAACTGGGCAACCATGATAAGGTAAATAAATATTACCGCAAGGATGAGCATGAGAGTTAACTGTTTCATCGCATCCCTTATCATCTCATCTTCGCCGCCCATTTTGATCGTATAACCGTCAAGCATGTTTATCTCTTTAAAACGGTTCTGTAGTTCGTTGCTGACGAAAGTAATGTTGTGTTCATCATCTATAGCCGCACTGACGGAAATATACTTGGTCTGTGCGTCACGGTTTATAACGTTTAATGTATCCGTCTCTTCAAAAGTTGCGATCCTCGAAATGGGGATGAGTTTGTGATTTCCCTCTCTGTCCGTAACACTGATGGTCAGTGCTTTTATGTCATAAAGAGATGTATCTTTCTGTTCGTCGGCGATAACGTAAATGTCATAATCCTTTGTATCCGCCGATAAGGATGTTGTTGCACTGCTCGGCATCATGGCCTTCATGACTTCTGCAAATACCTGTGCGGTCGTAAGCTGATACTCCATTGCTTTTACCTTATCAACATGGATCTTAAGGCAGGGTGTCGTATCATCAAGGCCGTCTCTTATATCTGTTACACCCGGAGTATCCTCCATAATGGCAACAACCTGCTCGGTATATTCACGGATCTTATCAAGATCACGTCCCTTAACCATTACGGACAGACCCGAGCCCATTAAAGAGGTCATATCATCCGATGTTGTCGTAACTGAGATAACGCAGTTTAAGTCGGATGTTTTCTCTTCTATCTCTTTCTGAATATCCTTCATCTTTCGCTTGTTATCTTCCGAAAGCAAAAGATAATAAGTCGCAGAGCTTCCTCCTCCCATACCGAACGAAGAAAGCACGTTTCCGCCGCCGAGCATTACACCGACCGTCTCTATTCCTTCTATGCCCATAACACGTTCGGTTACCTCATCACAGACATTCATCAGATCCTCGTCGGTAAACTCCTCGTCTTCGGGACCCGAAACCGTCATTGA
>CACZOG010000007.1 GCA_902782715.1 uncultured Lachnospiraceae bacterium
CTTCAGGATTTCTTAAATGAGGTATCCCTTGTTGCGGATATCGACAGTGCGGATCTGAGTTCCGACAAAGTCCTTATGATGACTCTTCATTCGGCAAAAGGTCTTGAATTCCCTCATGTATATATTGTCGGAATGGAAGACGGATTATTTCCCGGTGACAGATCTGTAATGAGCATGTCATCGGAAGATATGGAAGAAGAAAGAAGACTTGCTTATGTAGGCATTACAAGAGCCAAGGAAGACCTGACCCTTACGGCTGCTTCAAGCAGATTCTTGCACGGCAGATGGGCTAATTTCCCAATAAGCAGATTTGTAAGAGAGATTCCCGAGGAACTGCTTGATTCTTCGGTTAAGTTTAAAAGAACTTCGATCGAGGATGTACCTAGTACTCCATCGAGATTTTCGGGCTTCGGATTCGGAAACAGTAATCCTTATGCAGGAGCAAAGTCAACGGGATTTAAACCTGCAGGCGGCAGACCATATGAGTCAACGGGAATGCTTGATAAAAACAAACCCAAAGCGGTTGCAAAAGTTCAGATAAAACCCACCTCACAGTCAGGTTCGGTTTATGCTTCCGGAAACAGTGCGCCGACTGCCCCTAAGGCAGTTGCCAAGATGCATGTTAAATCCGATCCGAAATCTTCGTTAGATGCTTTAAAGAGCCTCTCTAAGGGAAGCGATCTAAAGAGCAATGTGAATTATAAAGTAGGTGACAGGGTAAGCCACATTAAATTCAAAGAGGGTGTTGTTACCGAAATAAATTCGAATGAAAACGGAACTTATGTTACAATAGTGTTTGACGAATACGGTCAAAGGATCCTGGATGCGCGTTTTGCGAAACTCAATGTGCTGTAAGTTAAACAGGATTCTCTGAACAGGGATTTGATAAATGAAGGTTATATTTCGTGCCGACGCAAATGCGAATATAGGACAGGGTCATGTGATGAGATGCCTTTCCATAGCCGATTCTTTTAAAGAAGCCGGCCATATTTGCGTGTTTGTCTGTGCGGACGAAATCGCATATTCAATGGCTGCAGACAGAGGTTATGATTCTATCTGCCTCGAAAGCGATTATTCGGATACCTTAAGTGAACTCGCGAAGCTTGATGCCGTCATTCAAAAAGAAAAAGCGGATGTCCTTGTCATGGACGGGTATTTCTTCTCAAACGATTATTTTAAAGCCGTAAAATGCTTAAGCGATCATTTAAGAACCGTATATATCGATGATCTGTATTCATTTGCTTATGATGTTGACTGTGTTATCAATTACAATGTATATGCGTCCAAAGAAAAGTATGAAGCGCTCTATGAAAGTGAGGGCGTTAAGCCTTACTTCATTCTCGGTTCAAAATATGCTCCTTTAAGAAGTGAATTTGCCCGTACTGTTAAAAAACAGATCCCGGAAACTGCACAAAATGTGATGATCTCAGTAGGCGGAGCAGATCCGCTTCGTCTTGCGAAGGATTTTGTAAATTACATCGTAAATGATGAAGAATTAAAAGACATACATTTTAACTTTGTTCTCGGTAAAATGGAAAAGGACACAGATGAGATAAAACGTACTGCGGCTATGAAAGACAATATCATCGTAAATGTCAATGTTCCCAACATGAAAGAGATGATAGAAAATGCCGATATAGCCGTATCGGCAGCTGGCAGCACCCAGTACGAGATATGTGCATGCAAGACACCCTGTATCTGTTTCTCAATGGCAGACAATCAGATTGAAGGTGCCAAAGAGTTCGACAGGATCGGTGCGTTTATATATGCGGGCGATGCAAGAAAGAACAGATCTTTTACAGCCGATCTTTTTAAGAAAGTAAAAGAACTTGCCTCCGACAGTCAAAGGAGAACTTTAATGTCCGATATTTCCGGCGGACTTGCTGACGGTCTCGGAGCAGAACGCATAGTAAAAGAAACAGAAGAATTATTTGGGAGAGAATAATGGAATCCAACCAGAATTTTGACGTTTTTGTCAGTTATTCCTCAAAAAACAAAGATATAGCTGATGCGATAGTTTCTGATTTTGAACAAAACAGGATCAAATGCTGGTATGCGCCCAGGGATATCATGCCCGGCGAAGAGTGGGTAAGTGCCATAACGGGTGCATTACAAAGATGCAAAGTCCTTGTTCTTATCTATACTGACGAATCCAACGAATCCAGACAGGTTATGAATGAAGTAGCCGTTGCTTTTAATGCGGGAAAAACAATAGTTCCTTTCAGACTCAGTGAAAACCGCATGAGCAGCGAATTCGAATACTATCTGACCAGAGTTCACTGGCTTGATGCTGTAACCAAATCGATGAGTGAGAGCATCACTGAACTGAGAAAATACGTTCAGATCATCCTTAACGGTGCTAAAAAAGTTAAACATAACTCAAATGCGAAAACCGAGTCGCAAAATACGGAATCGGCAGAAGGCAAAAAAAAGAAACGCCTGCCCGCCGCAGTGATCGGTATCATTTCCGCGATAGTTGTAATGCTTCTTTTAATAGCCCTCGGAGCAGCTTCTCTTTTATTCATCTTTACGGGTAACGGAAAGAGATACATGAACAAAGGTCTTCAGGCATATTACAGCGAGTATCAGGGAGAAAAGGATGACGAGGCCGCAAGGGAGTATTTTCTTAAAGCGTCCAAGAAAGGTAAGGCGGATGCATATTATTATCTTGGCGGACTTGCCGAGAGAAAATTCGATTATCAGACGGCCAGAACCTATTATGAAATGGGAGTAAGCGAGGGAAGCGCTTTAGCGGAACTCGGACTCGGCAGTCTTTATGAAAAAGGTGACGGCGTAATTCCCGATCTGAGTGTTGCAAAATCCTATTATGACGATGCTTTGAAAAAGGGATGCGTGGAAGCCAACTACTATGAAGCCGGTTTCCTTATGAAAGGCTATAACGGCTCGGATTTTGATGCACCGGGAGCGATAGATTATTATGATAAAGCTTTAAAGTGTGATGAGCAGTATATACAGGCCATGGCTTATATCGGACTTGGAGATATTTATTCCAAAGGGTATGACGGTGCTGATAAAAACATCGAGAAGGCAAGAAATTATTATGTTAAGGCTATAGATGTGCATCCTTATTTTCAGGGATACGGAAATCAGCTGATCGCAAAACTGTATGCCGGAGATGATGATACGACGGAAAGCGACAAGTATTATAAGGATTCGCTTAATTTCTATAAAAAATCCGCATATGAGGGAAGCATGTCATCCAATATCTGGGCGGGATACTGTTATCAGTACGGTCTCGGAACCGAACCCGACGGGGAAAAAGCTATGGATTATTACCGTGCCGCAGCGGATAAAGACTGTCCTGTGGGCATGCATTATGTGGGTAAACTGTATGAAAAAGGCTATGGCAATGTAAAAGTCGATTATGACAAAGCATATGAATGGTATAAAAAAGCCGCAGATCTAAACTACAACACTTCGATGTGCTCCATAGGAAACATGTATTACAAAGGAATCTATGGTGCAAAAGACGATCATCCCGATTACAATCTGGCCAGACAGTGGTTTGATGATGCCATGAAAAACGGCTATGTTTCAGCCAATTATTATCTCGGCCTTATGTATGAAATGGGATACGGAGCAGACGAAGATTACGACAAGGCATTGGAGTATTTCGAAAAAGGAGCCGAATTCGGTGATCATTATTCCATGTTTGAGATCGGAAATATGTATCTTTTAGGCTATGCGACCGGAAAGAGCGATTATGACACCGCACTTGAATGGTTCACAAAATCGGCGAAACTCGGAAACGAATTTGCCATGTATGATATGGGCCTTATACTTGAGGGAAAAGGTGATTATAAGAATGCTTATAAGAGTTATCTCATGGCAGCGGCAAACAATTACGATGATGCAATGACCTCGATAGCTTATATGTATCTTAACTCCATGCTTTCCGAAGAACCCGATTATGAAAGTGCTTTAAAATGGCTTAACAAAGCAGCCGAACTCGGAAACGATTATGCCATGGAAAAACTCGGCGAGATGTATTACGAAGGAGAAGGAGTAGAGCAGGATTTCTCCAAGGCAGCAGATTATTATGAAATGCTTGCGGAAAAAGGAAGCGCAACCGCTTTTGAGTATTATGTTCTCGGATTCTTATATCATCATGCTCTGGGAAGAGATAAGGATATCAACAAAGCCGTGGAGTATCTTAAAACGGCAGCAGACATGGGCAGCAGCGGTGCGAGTGAAGAACTGGGCGGCATGTATATAAAAGGCGATGAGGTTATTCAGGATTTAGAACTTGCGTATTATTACTATACCAAGGCTGTGGAAGGAAACGAGGGAAGTGCACAGGCA
The DNA here is from genome assembly GCA_902782715.1 of uncultured Lachnospiraceae bacterium. GTDB lineage: Bacteria > Bacillota > Clostridia > Lachnospirales > Lachnospiraceae > UBA3766. The sequence goes on from CACZOG010000007.1 coordinate 4,324, forward strand.
TATCTGGCACTCGGAGACATGTATTATTACGAGCTCGGTACTGCGATGAATTCTTCAATGGCAAAACAGTGCTATTTAAAAGCACTGAGTCTCGGATATGAAGATGCCCAGATTTATGCTAATCTCGGAAATATCTGCTATCAGGATGAACAATTCTCTTCTGCCGGCGATTATTTCGAGAAATCTCTGGATCTGGAATATAATACAACAAATATGTATAATGCGGCAGTTAATTATTATAATGCCGAAATGTGGGATAAAGCATTTTACTGGTGCAAAATGACCATTGAGAATTATGCGCCGCAGGCTGACGAAGCCAGAGCTATAATAGTCACAATGGTCGAAATCGGCGAGATAACAAAGGAAGAAGCATCTCCTTACGTTAATGAGGAAGATCTGTATTAATGATTTACATAACAAAAATATAAAAACTTATTCCTTTTTTGAACCGATAGTGATATAATCACTATATAGTACTTCGGAATACTTACTAAAAGGGGGTCGTGACATATGGCTAACATTTTTAAAATTTTCAAAAAAGTAAAAGATTTCGACGATTTTCTTGAAATGACAAAATTGGACGGGATTTTAAATAAGAAGAAGAGAGAACAGGAAGAAGCTGAAGCTGCAAAGAGAAGAAGCATCATCATTACGATTCTTGCAATCATCGGTGCTATCGCAGCAGTAGCAGGTATCGCTTATCTTGTTTATCGTTATCTCACACCGGATTATCTTGAAGACTTCGATGATGACTTTGATGATGATTTCGATGATGATTTCTTTGATGATGAAGATGCTATCGAAGAGAAGAGCGACGATAAAGAAGAAGAGTAATCAGTAGGACTTTTCTAAATCAGTATTGTTTAGGATATAAAAATCAGTGCCTGACACAAGGATGTTGTCAGGCACTTGTTTTTTTTATTAATTTTGGAATGTCGGATGGCGGCTTTTACTAATATGTTATCGCGCAGACCTTCCAGTTACCGTCTTCTTTTACGTAATAATATCTTGCATCCGTAACGACGTCTCTCGGTCTTACACCGTAAATGAGCATGTGCTGCGTATGCTCAATCTCGCAGAAGAATGCATTGTCCGTATACGGAATAAATTCGATGATCTTATCTTCGGTATCCGTGGTTTTGTGGTTGGGGAAATACTTAAGATTATCGCTGTTTGATTTGATGTCAGTAACGATCGGGTTTCCTTTAGTGAAAACTTCATCCAGATTGCTGTCGTTTATTTCCCTGCAGACTACCTGCGCATATGTATCAACTGCTGTTTTCGCAAATGAGATCATTTCGTCTTCAACTTCTTTGGGGACGCTTAAAGGTGTTTCATAAACGCCCGTTGCATGGTTAAGCGTGGGTGTTATTTCCTGATCGAATACATTTACGACTTTAACCACGGGCTGTTCATAAAGCCCCGTAACCTTGTAATACTTGGTTAAAGGCAGCTGGGCAAATCCCTCGAAGTGTTTCTCCTTGGGAAGATCGATACGGTAAATATATTCGGGAGTAACCGCCACACCGTTAACATATACGCTGCAGTTATCGTATGCCTGAACGGATATGCTCCATTCGGGTTCTTCATAGAACTCGAATGTATCAATGGAGTAAATGGGAAGATCGTAAGCCCTTTTCATATCGCTCTGACACATGGTTATCTTACCGATAATGTAATCGTCGGCAGTTAAATAGTAAACGGGTATCTTGTCGGTTGATTCGCCTGCCTCGTTATATCTTATCGTTTTTCCCGAAAGCATTTTCTTCATATATGCCTTGACGTTTTCTTCACTCTCAAATTTGGTGATCTCAGGCTTTTTTGAAACCATTGAGTAGAGTGCGTCATAATCGCCGTCGGCAAAATTATTTAAGAATTCATCCATTTCATGATATGCAAGGGAATCCTGATAAACTTTCTCGTAATCTTCAAGAAAATGATAGAACTTATAAAGAAATACTCCTATTGCCAGAATAAGCAGGGAACACCATACAGCCATAAATATGGCAAAACCCTTGCTTTTCTTTCGAACCGGTTTTGCAGCCTGAGTATTTTCAGACTTTGA
>CACZOG010000008.1 GCA_902782715.1 uncultured Lachnospiraceae bacterium
AGTTCTGGCGGATCCCTACGGTTCGATAATCGGAGGCGGCGAACATGCAGACTACGATATTGAGGGAATCGGAAACGATTTCATAGCAGATACGATGGATGTATCTTTTATCGATAAAGTGATAAAAATTTCGGATAATGAAGCGTTTGAAGCATCAAGACTTCTTGCACTTAAAGAGGGCATCATGGCCGGCTCTTCTTCGGGAGCGGCTCTTGTGGCAGGTCTCAAACTTGCCCAAAAGATCGACAAAGGAAATATAGTGATAGTATTACCGGACAGAGGAGACAGATATTTAAGCAAAGGATTATTTGATATAGAAGATTAAATCAAGAAGCACGGAATCAGGTAAAAGATATCCGTGCTTCTTTTTTTGTGATAAAACACTTAACATATACCCGTTTTCCAAATATAATTTTATTTGGGTCTGCTTAAAAGACCGATATGGATAAAAGGAAATGATAATGATGACTAACGAAGATTTACTGCGGGTTGCGATGGAGCAGTCCGCCGAAGATTTAGGATGTAAAAGAGAAGATTTTATCGGCGATAAAAATGTGATAGTTCCGTTTAAACTCGGAGAAAAAGCCAAGAAGTATTACAAACTTCCGATAGGCTGCAACTGCGTTTCATACGGAACCAATATCGTAGCATCGGTTAACGATGAACTTCATGACATAATCAATACCTACATTAACAAGTTTCATTTCTATCACTGCTTTGAAAATCCCAATATGTTCTGGCTTAACAGTGAACTTGCACCCAAGGGATACGGGGTATGTTTCATGGCGGAATACTACCTTCCCGATCTAAGACTTTTAAAAGAATTACCCTGCGATTACGAGATGAAAGTTTTAACTCCGAAGGATTTTGAAAGTCTTTACTTACCCGAATGGTCCAATGCGATCTGCAAGGACAGAAAAGAACTGGATGTGCTTGGCGTAGGGGCATACGATAACGGCAGACTGGTCGGATTGTCCGGATGTTCTTCGGATGCGCCGGAAATGTGGCAGATAGGAATTGATGTTCTTCCAGAATACAGAAGACAGGGAATAGCATCGGCACTTACATCCCGACTTGCATTAGAGATCCTTGATCGCGGAAAAGTACCTTTTTACTGTACGGCATGGTCTAATATCCGTTCCGTCCGCAATGCGTTCAAGAGCTCTTTTATCCCGACATGGGTTGAGATGACTGTTAAACCGATAAATGTAATTGATGAGATCAATTCGGAATCAAATTAGAGAGGAATCAAAATGGATTACGAGATAGTTTTGGCAAAAGAAGAAGACAGGGAAGAACTGCTCTCTTTATATCATGCACAGATAGGACGCGAAGGGTGTCCCTGGACAGAAGAATATCCTTCGAACGAAACAATAGATTATGACCTGTCACGCGATGCGCTTTACGTTGTAAAAAGCGACGGAATTATATGTGGTGCGATCTCGATAGAAGTCGATGAGGACGTAAATGCCCTCACCTGCTGGAACAAAGCTTTGGAGCCTGAGGCGGAATTTGCGAGGATCGCGGTCCTTCCGAATTCACAGAAAAAAGGGATCGGACGCATCATGCTTCAGTTTCTGGCAAAAGAACTTAAAAGGCAGGGCTTCAACGGAATCCACATTGTTGTAAACAAGCATAATTTCAAGGCACTTAAATTATATGATTCATTCGGTTTTAAGAATGTCGGAGAGTGCTTTATGTATGATCAGGATTTTTACTGTTACGAGAAAGAGCTGTAAATAATGAGCGATTTTAACATATCAGAACAAACGGAATTTGACGATAAATTTGAGATAATCAGAGCCAAAGAAGACTGGCAGAAGACGGGTGCTTATTCGGTAAGGATCCAGGGAATGAATCAAAGGTATCATATTTCTTTGCGTGAAGAATTCGACGAGCATGATTTCGGTGACACGAATTATATAGTCGCTCTTTACGACGGATATCCGATAGCGACCTGCCGCTTTTATGAGCTCGATCCTAAGAGAGTAATACTCGGCCGCCTGGTTGTTTTACCCGAATACCGAAACAGAAATATCGGTTCTATGGTGGTTAAAGCTGCCGAAGAGTGGATAAAAGAACTCGGTTATAAAGAGGTCGTTATAGACGCAAGGGTTGAAGTCGTACCTTTTTATGAGAAAAGAGGGTATGTCCGCTTAAACGATACGGTAATAAAGAGCGGAAACTTTGACTGCATTCGGATGAGCAAAATATTGTAAACGGATTCTAATTCAAAACGGTCAAAAATTTTGGTATAATTATACGGAATACTGAACAGGCAGGAACAGAGACTTGATCAAAGGTTTACATCATATTTCGCTTAAATGCGGCACAAAGGAAGAATTCGAAAAGGCAAAGGATTTTTACTTAAACATCCTTGGTTTTAAAGTCGTCAGAGAATGGCCGGAAGGGATCATGATCGATTTCGGAAACGGACAGCTCGAGATATTCAATAAAGGCGAGGGAATTAAGACCAAAGGTGCACTTCGTCACATTGCTTTTGCGACTGACGATGTAGATGAGATGGCAAAGAAAGTGAAAGATGCGGGTTATGAAGTGTTCATAGAACCGAAGGAGATCACGATGAGATCCGAACCCGAGTTTCATGCGAGAATGTCATTTTGTTTCGGTCCGCTCGGAGAAGAGATTGAATTTTTTATGGAAAGATAAATAAGGGGTAAAGGGGAATGAAAAAAATCATTGAGATCAACAAGTGTCCGAATTGCAGCGGAAAACTTGAGAAAACAGACAAGCCTAACATAGTGCGCTGCATCTTCTGCGATTCGGAATTTGAAGTTGAAGCCGAAGCGGAAGCCGAGGTTGAAGAGAAAGCGGAAGCAGCCGATGAAACCGTTGAAGAAAGCAAGCCTAAAAAGGCTGTGGAAGACGGATTTAAGAAACCCGAATGGTTTGAATATCGCGTTGAATTCAAGAAACTTTTAAAAGGACATGATTCCAAGGAAGCGATGAATGCTTTCGCATACTGCACCAACGAACTCGGCACATCGGAAGCGATCATCAAGTACATCAAGAGAGAGATAATTGACGATTCGGGCATTTATCATAAAGGTCATAAAGCGGAAAAGCTCAATGCTTTTCTTAACAGCAAATTCATGAAGGGCCAGATCACTGCGGATGACAACGTGATCTTTTACGTTAATACGGGTATCTTCTCATGCGGCAAACACGGTTTTATAATTACCGACAGGAAGATAGTATTCTCGGGAAGAAAACCACATACGATAGATTATTCCGATCTTCGCAAACTTTCATTTGACATGGATTCGGATTTTGTTAATATCCGGTTAAACGGATCGTTCGATACGACGATCGGAACGATAGAAGGCGGTTCGTTTAAGGCACACGGAGCACTGGCAGCGCTCGTATGTGCATTATCATTCGAGAACGAACCCGACAGAGACAAGATCATCGTCTGCAAATTTGATGATGAAGAAGATGACGACTGATCCTGAAAGGATCTTCGTTTAAATATACAGATTAACGGAGGAAACGGAAATGTTGATGTTCAGAAGATTAAGAAATATCTAATAGGCATGAAACCTTAACTGAATAGTTTCATGCTTAAAAATGATGCAGAAAAAACTATTTAAATTAAGGAGAACATTATTATGATATTTCAGGACAATATAATCAAAGAATATTTAAGAAACGTTTATTTTATTTCGGGTACCGCATGCGGCGGTAAGACCACGGTAACGAAGGCACTCGGCGAAAAATACGGAATTCCCGTATACGTTATTGACGATCAGTTCACGATACATCAGCTCATGTCCGATAAGGAACATCAGCCCACAATGAATACCTTTTTCAAAGATGCGGATGAGTTCTTCGGAAGAAGCGTTGAGGAGTACAAGAAATGGCTTCTCGGAAACAAAGCCGAACAGCTTGATTTCGTACTGTTAGATCTTATCAAACTTTCAAAGGACCGTGTTATTTTGTGCGACCTTCACATCGTTGTTGAGGAAGC
>CACZOG010000009.1 GCA_902782715.1 uncultured Lachnospiraceae bacterium
AACAGGTCTTAATCCTTTAACAAAAGAAAAGATCAAAATCAAAGCTTCCAAGGCTCCTAAGTTCAAAGCTGGTAAGGCTTTAAAGGATAAGGTTAACACAAAATAATTTAGTGTGAAGATTTAAAGGCAGCTCGATGAGCTGCCTTTTTTTCGACATAAAATTGGGAGACCGCATCTTAACGGATGTGGTAAACCCGATCGGAGGAAATATGAGACTGGACAAGTATTTAAAAGTATCAAGACTTATTAAGAGAAGAAGCGTCGCAAACGAAGCATGTGATGCCGGAAGGGTCACAATAAACGACAAAGTTGCCAAAGCATCGACCGAAGTTAACATCGGTGATGTGATCGGGATCAAATATGCGGAGAAAACTGTGACGGTAAAAGTTGTAAGGATCACGGAATCGATCCATAAGGAAGATGCTAAAGACATGTATGAACTTATGTAACCTGACCATAGATATTGTGGTTAACATAAGTGATATATGATATTTTAATAAAAAACGCGCCAAATGCCCGTAAATAGTAAACAAAACGAATGTTCGATTTATAAAAATTTTTAAAAAAAGGTTACATAATTTGCCAAAAAACGTTTGACATGCATATTAAAGAATCGTAAACTATTTATGTCAACTGTAGTGGACATGGAGGTTCACATTCCGGTTGTAAAAGGAGTTTACGATGAACTGGTGGCATATTCCGGCGTACAGAATTCAAAAATTTAAGAAAACATCTCTGATCGCGCCCGTAGCAGTTTTGCTTTTGGTTGTCGCTCTTTTCATCGCAGTAAGCGTAGGATGCGCATCACTTAAAGGCAGACAGAATCTGTACGACGAAGAGATCGCAAAATACGAGAACATGATCGCTAAGGAAGAGGCAAGAAGCGAAGAGATCGCAGAATACGCATTATATACAAAGACAACCGCTTATTATGAAGAGGTTGCAAGAGAAAAATACAGACTGGTACATGACAACGAAATACTGTTTGTTACGGAATAATTAATTCAGCATAAGGGGAGGCAATTTGATAACAGGTTGTCTCTTTTTATATATGAAAATGAAAAAAGACAAGGTGCCGGGCACGCATTTGGGTGCCCGGCACCTTGTCTTTGATGTCTTGTTAAATATAAGTGAATATAATAATATAAATAAGGTATGAAGAAAGTTATTGAGTTTATAAAAGAGAATAATCTCATTAAAGAGAATGACAATATCATCCTCGGCATTTCAGGCGGGGCTGATTCCGTATGCCTTCTTTATATCATTAATGAGATCAGAGATACTTTTTGTCTGAATATCACTGCCGTTCACGTCAACCACTCGATCAGGGAAACGGCAGGCAGGGATGAAGCTTTCTCAAAAGAACTCTGTGAAAAACTCGGTATTTCCTTCGTATCATATACGATCGACTGTCCGAAGATCGCAGAGGAACACAAACTCTCGCTTGAGGAAGCGGGCAGAAACGAAAGATACAGACTTTTTGAGGAAACAGGCAGAAAGTCATACGGCGAAGGCGGTTTTAAGATCGCAGTTGCCCACCATATGGACGATCTGGCAGAGACGCTTCTTTTTAACTTATCGAGGGGCAGCGGAATAAACGGTCTGTCCTCCATAAAAGTAAAAAACGGATGCATCGTCAGACCTCTTTTATGCCTTACGAGAAAAGAGATCGAGGAGTATCTTTCGGAAAACGGCATTTCTCATATTGAGGATGAAACCAATTCAGATGACGATTATGCGAGAAACAGGATAAGACATAACATTATCCCCGAACTTAACGAAATCGCACCGGGTGCTGTAAAAAACATGGGACGTACCGCTTCGCAGCTTGGAGAGATCGAGGATTATCTGACAATAAAGACCGATGAACTCTGGGATAAATACGCAGAAAAGAGCGAAGAAGGCATCCTTATAAAAGAAGGAATGATCAAAGAACATCCCGCGATCGTAAAAAGGGCAATCCACAGGGCATTGATCGAGGTCGCAGGAAGAGCAAGGGATATCGCAAGCATTCAGATCGAGGCGGTTTACGATCTTCTTTTAGCCAAGACCGGGCATAAAAGGGATCTTATCTACAACATGGAAGCCGTCAGAGACTATGCGGGCGTGATGATTTCCTTAAAAACCGAACTATCCGATGAGGAAAAGGAAGCAATTCTTTCAAACCTTACTTTTGAGATAAAGGACAGAGATTTTTCACAAAATATTCCGACCGATTTATACACTAAATGGTTTGATTATGATAAAATAAGAAATTGTCCGAATGTCCGATTCAGGCAGAATTCGGATTATTTAACCATAAATGACAGGGATGAGAAGAAATCTCTGTCGGATTATATGATCAACGAGAAGATTCCCGCAAAGAAGCGTGATTCGATCCCTCTTTTAACGGACGGAGATCATGTCATGTGGGTGGTCGGATACAGGATCAGCAATGCATACAAGGTATCCGATGATACTAAGAAACTGCTGGTTGCAACATATTCTGAAATTCGCTAAGGGGCGAATCGAAAACAGTATAAGAGGTTTATTAAAATGGAAAAGATCAGTGTTATGATTTCCGAAGAGGAAGTCAACAAGAGGATCCGTGAGATCGGAGAACAGATAACCAAAGATTACGAAGGCAAGGAAGTGCTTTTGATCTGCGTGCTTCGCGGCGGAAGTTTCTTCATGTGCGAACTTGCAAAGAGGATCAACCTTGATGTTAAGATCGACTTCATGTCCGTATCAAGTTACGGCGGTTCAACTTCATCAAGCGGACATATCAAGATCATCAAAGACCTTGAGGAAACGGTTGAAGGAAGAAATGTCATCGTTGTGGAAGACATTATCGATTCCGGAAGAACTTTAAGCCATCTGCTTAATCTTTTAAGAACAAGACAGCCTGCAAGTCTGGCACTTTGTACTCTTTTGGACAAACCCGACAGAAGAGTTGTCGAGGTACCGGTGGATTATACGGGATTCAAGATCCCCGACTACTTTGTGGTTGGCTACGGACTTGATTACGATCAGAGACACAGAAACCTTCCTTATATAGGAAAGGTTGAGATAGATAACGAGATTTTAAAATAATGCGCACTTTAGGAGGCATCAGTGAACAATAATAACAGAGGACCCAGACTGATCGGAGCGTTTATCCTCATAGCGATCCTTTTGATCATAGGAATAGTCGTTTCGAGACTGGACACGGATTTATTAATGGGCATCAAGCCGTATACGAAGGGTATGCTTGAACAGCAGCTTGAAAGCAATTCGGTAGTGGATGTCAGCATTGAACAGAAACTTGATTCCCGCGGCGGTGCGGTTTACGTTACATTAATGGACGGTTCCCAGAAAGTCCTTAACGTATCCGATGTTGCGGAAACGGAAAACTGGATAAGAAGTTACGGACTCGATCCCACGGTAAGCGAAGTTCCCAAGAAGGACTGGTTCATCGAACTTCTCCCGACCATCATCATGGCGGTAGTCTGCGTATTCTTCTTCGTGATCATGTTGAACATGATGTCGGGAATGGCAGGCGGCGGCAGCAGCGGAAGACTTATGGAATTCGGCAAGAGCCGTGCCAAGATGATCAAGGACAATAACAAGAGACTCGGCGATGTAGCCGGACTTGAAGAAGAAAAAGAAGACTTAAGCGAAATCGTTGATTTCTTAAAAGATCCCGGAAAATATGCCAAGATGGGCGCAAGGATCCCCAAGGGCATCCTTCTTGAGGGCCCTCCCGGAACAGGTAAAACACTCCTTGCAAAAGCCATTGCGGGCGAAGCAGGCGTTCCTTTTTACAGCATTTCGGGTTCTGATTTCGTGGAAATGTTCGTAGGTGTAGGTGCTTCGAGAGTAAGAGACCTTTTCGAGGAGGCTAATGCGAACAAGCCCTGTATCGTATTTATAGACGAGATCGATGCCGTTGCCAGAAGAAGAGGTACCGGTATGGGCGGCGGACACGATGAAAGAGAACAGACATTAAATCAGATGCTCGTCGAGATGGACGGTTTCACGGAAAACAGCGGAATCATCGTTCTCGCAGCTACCAACAGAGTCGATATCCTCGACCCCGCCATTTTAAGACCCGGACGTTTCGACCGTAAGATCATGGTCGGAAGACCTGACGTAAAGGGAAGAAAAGCGATCCTTGAAGTTCATTCGAAGAACAAGAACCTCGGTTCGGACGTAAATCTCGATGAGATCGCAAGAACCACCGCAGGTTACACTGGCGCGGATCTTGAGAACCTTTTAAATGAGTCGGCGATCATCGCTACCAAGAGAGACGCCGCATACATAAATGACGAAGATATCAAGAAGGCAATAATCAAAACAGGTATCGGTACCGAGAAGAAAAGCCGCATCGTTTCCGACAAGGAGAAGAAGATCACGGCTTATCACGAAACGGGTCATGCGATCCTTTTCCATGTTTTGCCCGATATGGATCCCGTATACACGATCTCGATCATTCCCACGGGTGTTTCTGCTGCTGGATATACAATGCCCCTTCCCGAGAACGATGACATGTTCATGAGCAAGAGCAAGATGAAGCAGAACATCATGGTGTCTTTAGGCGGCCGGATCGCCGAGTCGATAATCTTCGAAGACATCACAACAGGTGCTTCGAGCGATATCCATAAAGCTACGGAAGTTGCAAGAAAGATGGTTGTAAGATACGGTATGTCGGATAAACTCGGAATGATCAATTACGAGAACGACGATGACGAAGTATTCATCGGCCGTGACCTGGCACACACCAAGTCCTACAGCGATGCAACCGCAGCCATGATCGATGCCGAAGTTAAGAACATCATCGACGAATGCTATAAAGAAGCTGAAAAGATCCTTCGCGAACATGAGAATGTTTTACATGCGGTTTCGAAACTTCTTATCGAAAAAGAGCGTATTACCAGGGAAGAATTCGAAAAAGCCTTCGATAATGCAATGGATCCGATGGTTGTTTGGTAATTTTGCACAAAAGAAAGTTAAATCTTTTGACAAATTTGTGAATTTCGCGAATTGCATAAAACAGGGGTGTTTAGTATATTATTACTTGTAACCCCCCAATACATTATAGTTTTTTGCTATACCCCATAAGAAGAAATACCTTCTCTAAAAAGGACAGATCAGT
>CACZOG010000010.1 GCA_902782715.1 uncultured Lachnospiraceae bacterium
GGTAGGGTTATTCACGGGGTTTTATTTAAAACGGAGGGCTTTATGGAATTTAAACCTGCTAAAAAACTCGGATTCGGTCTCATGCGTCTGCCTTTAAACGAATCGGGCAGTGCTTCTGACATAAATATTGAAGAACTTAAAAAAATGGTGGATATTTTCATCGAAAACGGTTTCACGTATTTCGATACCGCCTGGATGTATAACGGATTTGCCAGCGAAAATGCCGTAAAAGCTGCATTAACAAGCCGTTATCCGAGAGAAAGCTTCACTCTCGCGACAAAACTTCATGCGGGATTCTTTAATAATGAAGAAGAAAGAGAGAAATATTTCAACACCCAGCTCGAAAAAACAGGTGCGGGATACTTCGATTACTATCTGATCCACGGCATCGAAGCCGGAATGTATCCCAAATATGAAGAATTTGACTGTTTCGGATGGCTTCTTAACAAGAAAGCGGAAGGTCTTGTGAAACATGCGGGCTTCTCTTTCCATGATACCCCCGAACTTCTGGATAAAATATTGACGGATCACCCTCAGATGGAGTTTGTTCAGCTGCAGATCAACTATCTCGACTGGGAAAGCGAGTGGATCCGTTCGAGAGCATGCTATGAAATAGCCTGTAAGCACAATAAGCCCGTCATAGTCATGGAGCCCGTAAAAGGCGGAACTCTTGCAAATCTTCCCGAAGAAGGTGCCAAACTGTTTAAGGAATACGCACCCGATATGTCATCCCCCAGTTTTGCGATCAGATTTGCGGCAAGCCTTGATAATGTAATGCTTGTTTTATCAGGCATGAGCAATGTGGCTCAGATGGAAGACAATATTTCATATATGAAGGATTTCGTTCCTCTGACCGGGGAAGAAAAGGAGCTCTGCTTTAAGGTTGCGGACATCATCAACAGTCAGATCGCCATTCCCTGCACGGCATGCCATTACTGCACGGAAGGCTGTCCGATGAATATCTGCATACCCGAGTATTTCTCCATTTATAATGAAGACAGCCGTGAAGACATGCGAAAGAAAGGCTGGACGGTCAACTTCACCAATTATGAGCTTCTTGCCAAAGAACACGGCAAGGCGAGCGAGTGCATCGAATGCGGTCAGTGCGAGGGCGTGTGTCCCCAGCACCTTCCGATAATCGAGAATCTCAAAGCAGTTACACAACATTATGAACATTTTTACGATTAAAAATAGACACAAACAGCAAAGATAAGTATAATGTTTTACGGAGGATTCGTGATGGACGAGATTGCTGTACTTATCCCGTGTTACAACGAGAAAAATACAATTGAAAAAGTGGTTAAGGATTTCAAGGAATGCCTTCCCGAAGCTACCGTATATGTATACGATAACAACTCCGTTGACGGAAGTGACGAACTTGCCAAGAATGCCGGTGCGATCGTAAGATACGAACATCAGCAGGGAAAAGGCAATGTAATAAGAAGAATGTTTTCCGAGATCGATGCAAAATGCTACATCATGGTCGATGCGGATGATACATATCCCGCGTCAAGCGCCCGCGAAATGGTGGATAAAGTGCTTATTGACCGTGCGGACATGGTTGTCGGAGACAGACTTTCTTCCACATATTTTAAGGAGAATAAAAGACCTTTTCACAATTTCGGAAATTCTCTTGTAAGAAATTCCATCAACAGTCTTTTTAAAAGCAATATCAAAGACATAATGACGGGCTACCGTGCGTTCAGTTACCGTTTCGTTAAGACTTTCCCCGTTTTGTCAAAAGGATTCGAGATCGAAACAGAGATGTCTATCCATGCGGTAGATAAAAACATGTATGTTGAGAACGTCGTTATAGAATATAAGGACAGACCTCAGGGAAGCACATCCAAGCTTAACACCTACTCCGACGGGTTCAAGGTTTTAAGAACCATAATGCGTCTTTACCGCACATACAGACCGAGCAGATTCTTCGGACTGGTATCATCCATTCTGGTCTTACTGGCCACAGGCTTTATGATCCCGGTTATCATTGAATACATACAGACAGGTCTTGTTCCGAGATTCCCCACACTTATCGTCTGCGGTTTCGTTGTTATCGCAGCCATTCAGTCATTCTTCTCGGGACAGATCTTAAAGACCATATATCAGAAGAACCGACAGGATTTTGAAATAGATCTTTACAAGATCACATCGGACTTCAACAAAAAACTCGATAAACAGCTAGAGCAGCAATAGACCTAAATGAAAAAAGTCATAGAATTTTTAAAAAAAGAAATAATGCTTACGGTGGCAGTTCTCGCTGCCATCTTTTCTTTGTTTATAACCCCTCCTTCGCTTGAACTTGTAAAAGAGATCGACTGGCATACGCTCGGTACTCTTTTTATGATGCTCTGTGTTCTTGAAGGTTTTAAACAGGAGAATATCTTTAAGCCGATCATCAGTTTTTCGACCAAATTCAAAACCATGGCGGCTTTGTCGCTTTTCCTTATCTTCGGGGTATTTTTCACATCGATGTTCGTAACGAATGATGTTTCGCTCATCATTTTCGTTCCGCTCACAATCCTTTTATTCCGCGGCGGAAACAAGGAAAAATATATTCTCCCTGTTATTTCAATGGAAAATATCGCTGCGATCCGCGGTTCTTTATTAATGCCTTTCGGAAGTCCGCAGAACCTCTTCCTTTACGGTCAGTCCGGAACGAGCGTGTTTAACTTCATGCTCCACATGTCGCCCCTCTGCATGGGAAGCGGCATCCTTCTTATCATTTTCGTGATGATCCTTTACAGAAAAAACTTAAAAGAGGAGATCGTCATCAATTCCAAAGAGGTTTCGGGTGTCTGGGAAAAAGAAAAAAGAGTCAGACGAATCACCTATCTGTCTCTTTTCGTTATGATACTTCTTACTATTGTCACAAGAACCAGATTCTGGCCCGTTGCGGTTCTGATCGTTATCATCGCAATAGCCGCTGTTAATATCAAGCTCTTTACGCAGGTGGATTATGTGCTTATCTTCACATTCCTCTGCTTCTTCATATTCTCATCGTCGATCGCAGGAAATCCGAAGATCTCGGTCGTTCTGCAAAAGGCGGTTGCGGGACACGAATACTGGTGGGCTATCGGCTTAAGCCAGATAATCTCAAACGTTCCTGCGTCTATTGTTCTATATCCGTTCACGGAGAACTTCTCAGGCCTAATATACGGTGCTGATACCGCAGGCCTCTGCTCTCTGATCGGTTCGCTGGCATCCGTAATCAACTACAGAATCTACGTACGCGAATATCCCGAGAACGGTTTCAAATTCATCAAAGTCTTCACCCTTATAAGCTGGGCATTCTTTGCGATCGTTGTTATTCCGGGCTTTTTCTTAAGCCGCTGGAAGTTCTTTTGATTAAATATTCAATCTAAACCGGAATTCTTTTAAAGCCTGTGAATATCAGGCTTTTTTAATTTCCCCGGAGTCGGAAGATACTTTAAACAAAGCCATATATAACGACATGACCGCGCAGCCGATAAGCACGCCGCCGATGATATCGGTGAACCAGTGTACGCCGCTCATAAGTCTTAAGATGGGCATTGCTGCGGCGAATGTAACGCATGCTGCGGTAAGTACTGTTTTAAGCGCGGAATTCTTCACTCTGTCTGCAAAGAAAATGCATGCACTTCCGAAAACTGCAACCGCAAGCATCGTATGTGTCGAAGGGAACGAAGCTTCAAGCTCTCCGTCCTCAAGGACAGGTCTGAAGTTAATTACGACAATTTCAAACAACACATATAAAAGAGCAGTTACAACATAGATAAATCCCATTGCATAAACTGCGAGATCTACTTTCTTAAAGCTCTTATTCTTAACAAGTTCCACAAGACCGATGATCACAAAAGCACCCACGCACATGAATGCAAAAAGACCGATGATCTTGGTCATGTCATAAAAGAATTCATTATAGGAAAAAATCTTAGCGACAAATGCGTTGATATGTGAAAAGCCAACCGATGAACCCAAAGGTCCGACTGCTGCCACATCCACAAATTTAACCGTAATCGTATAAATGATAAACGCCGCAAAAAGAATTGCGGGAGATATAAATCTTTTTAATTTCATTTTAAGCCTTCTTTCATTCGGGTATTATTTATACATTGAGATCTTTTAAAAGATTGACCATTGCCATGGCATCTTCCGTGTAATAATCCGCATCGATCTCTTTGGCGATCTCATCGGTCAAAACGGCACCTCCGACGGTTATCGGAGCCTTGCAGTCATTGGCACGAAGAGCCTTGATCGTACGCTTCATGTTCTCAACGGTCGTGGTCATAAGTGCGCTTA
>CACZOG010000011.1 GCA_902782715.1 uncultured Lachnospiraceae bacterium
AAAAGCCACGGTCTGAATTTGCCCCATTTGGTCTTGGTCTTTGCAACAAGCACGCCCATAAAAGGGTCGTTGAATGCATCAAAGATCCTTGCCACCAAAAGAATGATACCCATTACCCATGCGGACACACCCATTATGTCCTGATAATAGTACAGGATATAGCTTGCGGAAAGCATGTAGACCATGTCCTTTCCGACAGCACCTATTCCGTATGCAAACTTCTCTTTGAAACCCAGTTTCATGAGCATTACCCCCTGTGAAAAAATAGTTTTTTCATCTGCTGTCCGTTACAGCCTTTTTCTTGGAAAGATCATTCTACCGCAATGTCAAAATCGATATAAGACAACTGCGTATCGTAAGCATCTTTTATGACAAGTCTTGCGCTTCCGAAGCGTCCCGTGCTTCGTACATATGTGCCGCCCATTCCGCCCGAGAGTGCAATAAGTTTAGGACCGATCAGCTCGGCTTCGCCTTCAATTTCAAGAACAAGCGGATCGTTGTAATAATTTAAAAGATTTCCGTTCTCGTCAACTGCTTTTATCCTTACGCAGGAAACATCGTATGTATGATCTTCTTTAAGCAAAGTATGATCGGCCTCGGCAGTGATGCATATTTTCGTCATCGGAGTTTTCTTTATCTCTTTTACGACTTTGCCGTCCTTTATCGCCTCGAATCTGTATTCGGTCGCACTTCCTCCCCAGTCGCCGACATATTTGTTGTAAAGTTTTACCGCGTCATCCATCTTCATGTGATGGAAGAGCATGAGTTTTGCGGCTTTTATTTTTGCCGAAGGCGTCATTCGGTAGAGTCCGAATTTCGCTACTTCGTTTAAAATGGCTTTTATGTCTTTGATCTGTTTGGGATTTAAATCCTTCTCGTTTTCAAGCGCGTCTCCGATATAATCGTCTATTTTGATCGGAGCATTTAAAAGATTTGGAAAGTCTTTATTTCCATGCGTATATTCTTTGATGAAATTATCGTTCTTATACATCTTTACCGAATCCGCATTGGTGAAGATATATGTCTCGTTTCTGTTACAGCCCGGATGTTCTCCGATATCCATCGAGGAACTCAGTTCCAGAACGGGAACGTCATCCTGCATTTCGGCATATACGTACGCCGCGAGTTTGGGATTTCTGAACATATCCGTTACGCCGTGATAACAGATCCTGTCGCCGCTTCCGAAGTCCTTATGCGTATTGTAATCAAACATGCACCATCCGAAGCTTCCCGCGATGTCTTTGTTCGCCGCAACATCATTTAATACTCTCGCATGTCTTATGGCATCTTCGAGTCTTTTCTCTTCCCAGTCGAAAGCTTTGGTCGGGAACATATGTCCCATGTATTCGGATATGAGATATCCTTTCTTCGTATTGCTCGTAACGGCTGATTTCTTATCGCATCCGCGGTTGTCTCCGCTGTGTATGAAATCGTTGTAAGTATATACATCTTCCAGAAGATTTGACTTCTTGTAGCATCTTACGCCGCCCGTCTGTCTTGTCGGATCGAGCACGTGCGCCGCTTCGTTAGTCCTTGCGTAAAAAGCGTCATCGTCAACGGATTCGTTTATTCTTACGCCCCATAAAATGATTGACGGATGATTCCTGTACTGGATGACCATTTCTTTGACATTCTCAACCGCTCTCTTTTTCCATGCTTCGTCACCGATATGCTGCCAGCCCGGGATCTCGGTGAAAACAAGAAGACCGATCTCGTCGCAGGCATCAAGGAAATAGTGCGACTGAGGATAATGTGAAGTTCTTACCGCATTAAGGCCAAGTTCTTCCTTTAAGATCCTTGCATCGTTTCTCTGTGGATTCTTTGGCATCGCATAACCGACATAAGGGTAACTCTGATGGCGGTTAAGACCCCTTATCTTAAACTTCTCTCCGTTTAAATAAAAACCGTCCGCCTTAAACTCGGCACTTCTGAATGCGAAACGAATTTCTTTTGCATCTTTCACCGCACCTTTGGCATCTTTTAATACAACTTTTAATTTATATAGTATCGGACTCTGCGTATTCCAGAGGCGTGCATTATCGAACTTTATCTCCCTGACGATCTCCTTCACGCTCGTTGGAGAGTATGCAAACTTATCGATATCCTTTTCTTCCCACTCGGAGATGAGCGTACTCTCCACGCTCATTCCTTTTGCCTCGTCGGTTGCCGTAACCGCAAGACGCACGATACCGTACATATCGCCCGATACGAAAACATCCTCAAAATGAGCCTTTTCCTTTACATCAATATATACGTCCCTGTAAATTCCGCCGTAAGTCATGTAATCTATTACGAAGCCGAAAGGAGGAATGTTCTGATCTTCCCTGCTGTTGGCTTTAACGCAGATGACATTGTTTTCACCGTATTTTACGAAGTCATTAAGCTTTATCGTAAAAGCGGTATAGCCGCATTCATGAGAGCCGGCCTCCGTCAGGTTCAAAAAGACCTTGCACGAATGGAGAACTCCGTCAAAAGTTAAGAATATGTCTTTATCCTTCCACTCTGCGGGAACATACAGATCTTTAAAATATGCGGCTTCTTTCTGATACTCATGCTCGTCAAAATAATGAAGAGGTGTTTCTTTAACCGTATGCGGAATCCTTACCGAGGCATTATTCGAAAAATTATAATCTTCCTTAAGCATTTCATCGCTGAAGGTATCGTTAAAAAACCAGTCGTTGTTTAAATAAATTCTCTCGCTCATTTATATCCCTCACATTTGAAACCCGATCAGATGACTCTTTATAAAACCTTGATTCCGCCGTATTTTCTTATCTTTAAGATATGGCATGAATCCCTGCCGAAAACAGATTCCATCCTGTTTTTGTAATTCTCCACGTTTTCGTTTTTCACAAAAGCCTGGATCGTTCCGGCAAACCCTCCTCCGTGAACCCTGAAACTCTCATCTTCGTTTAAGATCACATCGCTTATCGCAAGAGCAAGCGATATGTTCTGAGTCAGTACGTCTTTGACGGAATAGACATTTTGAAGATATTCAAAAGAGGATCTTCCGGATTCTCTTACAAGTTTCATGAAAGCAGGCGTATCGTTTTCTTTTAATGCTTTAACACCCTTTCTTACTCGTTCGTTTTCTTTAATGAAATGGATTGCACGAAGGACTGCGCGGTCCGAAAACTTTTGTCTTAACTCTGCAGCGTTATTTAAAATGTCATCCATGGTTACGCCGAGCAAAACCTCTTTATTAAAGAACGAAGCTATCTCTTTCATTTCTTTGGGGATTGCCGCATATTCATCGGTGAGATTCGCATGCGACCCCTTGGTATCCGTAATGCAGAGGCTGTATCCGTTAGCGGAGAGATCATATTCTATCTTCTCTGTTACGGGATCTGACGGATCTGAGAAATCGACATGCACAAGGTTTCCTACCGAACATGCCATCTGATCCATCAGTCCGCAGGGTTTGCCGAAATAAACATTTTCAGCAAACTGTCCGACAATCGCAATATCCTTATCCGGTACTTTCGCGTCATTGTAAAGATTCGAAAGGATCGTTCCTATCAGGGTTTCGAATGCCGCCGATGAAGAAAGCCCGGCACCGATAAGAACATCGCTTGTTATATAGGCTCTGAATCCGCCGATCTTATATCCTCTGTCGGTAAAGCCCTTGCAGACTCCTTCAATGAGTGCCTTGCTTTTACCCGAATTCACACCGGCTTCATTGATCGCTTTGGTATCAACGGTGATCATCGGATATTCGCCCGAGACGATCTTGATAAGTCCGTCGTCATATTCTTTTGCAACCGCTATCGCATCGAGATTAATACCCGCTGCCAGGATCTCGCCGTGCTGATGATCCGTATGGTTGCCCATTACCTCGCTTCTTCCGGGCGCAGAAAAAACATTCACGTCATCTTCTTTGTAGATGTCCGCGAATTTAAGTAAAGATGCTTTATATCTTTTTTTCTGATATTCAAGCATCTTCTCGTCTTTGTAAATCTCCAGGAATTTTACTTTATAAAAATCGGAATCGATCTGACTGATTAAATCTTTTATATGCCCCATTTTTTACCCCCATACGTTTACGATAATTGTACCATTTTTTTGGTGTTTGGGCAATTATGCGAGAAGTTATAAAAATACAAAAAAGTACCCGGCATTCGTTGTGAAATGCCGGGCATAAGATGAACTATATTCCTGCTGTTATATCTTTGTACATGAGGTCCTCAATGGTGACTGAATCAAAATAATCATTTACGATCTTATCGATCTTCTGCCACATCGGAAGCGTTCTGCACTGCTCCCTTCTGTCGCAGTTTTCTCCGCGGCAGTCAAGACAGCTTACGGGTGCAAGATCACCCTCGGTGAGTCTTAAGATATCACCTACGCGATAATCCTTCGGATCCCTGGTAAGACGATATCCGCCGCCTTTGCCGTGAACCCCTTCGATCATTTTTTCTTTTACCAGTAAGGGAAGAATCCTCTCTAAGTATTTAAGCGAAATCTCCTGTCTTGCAGCAACATCCTTCATTGCAATGTAATTGCCGTTGCTGTGTTCGGCGATATCCACCATAACCCTTAAAGCATATCTGCCCCTTGTGGAAATCATCATTTTTTATCCCTCTTTAAATTTCCTCGATCATTGTGCAAAGAGTGCCGTTGAAAGATATCTGTCGCCTGTATCCGGAAGAAGAACAACGATATTCTTGCCCTTGTTCTCTTCTCTCTTGGCAAGTTCGATCGCCGCATATAAAGCAGCACCTGAGGAGATACCTACCAGAACACCCTCGGATGTTCCGATCAGTCTTCCTGTTTCAAAAGCATCTTCGTTTGAAACGGCGATTATCTCATCGTAAACCTTTGTATTCAAAACTTCGGGAACGAAGCCTGCACCGATACCCTGGATCTTGTGAGAACCTGCTGTTCCCTTTGAAAGTACGGGTGAATCTGCGGGTTCAACCGCAACAACCTTAACGGATGATTTCTGCTGCTTAAGATATTCGCCGGTACCCGTAACCGTTCCGCCGGTACCTACGCCTGCTACGAAAATATCAACTTCTCCGTCGGTGTCTTCCCAGATCTCGGGGCCTGTTGATGCGAAATGCGCTTTGGGGTTGGCAGGGTTGGTAAACTGTGAAGGAATAAAGCTTCCCGGAATCTCTTTTGCAAGCTCTTCAGCCCTTGCGATCGCCCCCTTCATTCCCTTTGAACCTTCGGTAAGTTCAAGTTCCGCTCCGTATGCCTTCATTAACTGTCTTCTTTCCACGGACATTGTCTCGGGCATTACGATGATGATCCTGTAGCCTCTTGCGGCTGCTACAGCTGCGAGACCGATTCCGGTATTTCCGGAAGTCGGCTCGATGATCGTTGAATCTGCATTAAGAAGTCCTTTTGCTTCGGCATCGTCAAGCATTGCCTTTGCGATCCTGTCTTTTACGGATCCTGCGGGATTAAAGTACTCAAGCTTTGCATAGATCTTTGCGCCTAAGTTTTCTTTTTTCTCAATATGTGTAAGCTCCAAAAGAGGAGTTTTTCCTATTAACTGGTCTGCTGATGTATATATTTTTCCCATGATTGATTCCTTTCTGAATTCTAATCTCAAATATTATTATAGTACCATTTTATCTACATACAATATGAGTCGGTTATTTTACTGCTGCAAATCCTTTCTCAAGGTCCTCGATGATATCATCGATATGCTCCGTACCGATCGAAAGTCTGATTGTGTTGGGCTTAATGCCGGCTTCTATAAGTTCTTCATCGCTTAACTGCGAATGGGTAGTTGAAGCGGGATGAATAACCAAAGACTTAACGTCAGCCACGTTTGCAAGAAGTGAGAAGAGTTCAAGGCTTTCGGTGAACTTTCTTGCCTTCTCGGAGTCGCCCTTTATCTCAAATGTGAAGATGGAGCCCGCACCGTTGGGGAAGTATTCATTATAAAGTTCTTTCTGTCTTCCCGAAGCTACCGAAGGATGATTAACCTTCTCAACCTGAGGATGATTGCTTAAATATTCCACAACCTTAAGAGCATTGGATACATGTCTTTCAACTCTTAATGATAATGTCTCAAGTCCCTGGATCAAAAGGAACGAGTTAAAAGGTGAAAGCGCTGCTCCCTGATCTCTCATGATCGTTGTTCTGAGCTTGATTATATAGGCTGCAGCACCTACGGCTTCGGTAAATACGATTCCGTGATATGAAGGATTGGGTTTTGAAAGTCCGGGGAACTTATCGTTCTGCGCCCAGTCAAATTTACCGCCGTCGATGATCACACCGCCCATTACGGTTCCGTGTCCGCCGATGAACTTGGTTGCCGAATGAACTACGATGTCAGCACCATGTTCGATCGGACGAAGAAGGTAAGGAGTTGCAAATGTCGAATCTACTATAAGAGGAATGCCGTGCTTGTGTGCAATCGCCGAAATTGCCTCGAGATCGGCTATATCCGAGTTGGGATTGCCAAGGCTTTCCACATACAGAAGTTTCGTATTCTCTTTAATGGCTTTTTCAAAGTTCTCGGGATCGGAAGGATCTACAAATGTGGAATCAAGTCCCTGATCTTTTAACGTATGAGCCAAAAGATTGTATGTTCCGCCGTAAACGTTCTTACTTGCTACGATGTGATCGCCTGTTGTAGCGATATTCTGGATGGCATATGTGATGGCAGATGAGCCGGATGCCGTCGAAAGTGCTCCGATGCCGCCTTCAAGTGCTGCGATTCTTTTTTCGAAAACATCGGATGTGGGATTCATCAGTCTGGTATAAATGTTACCTGTTTCCGTAAGTCCGAATCTTCCTGCTGCTGTTTTTGAATCTTTAAATACATAGGAAGTTGTTGCATAAATGGGAACGGCTCTTGCGTCCGTACTGATGTCAGGGCTTTCCTGACCCACATGAATCTGTAATGTTTCAAATTTATAATTGCTCATTTTTAAATCCTCTCTTTTTATGAAATGTATAATGTGTTTATTTTTTGTATTGTGTGTTTTCTGCTTATTTTTTCTTTTTACAATCAGTTTTAACGATATGTTTTATCTGTCACATCGACATCGACACATTCGTATAAGAAGAAGATTCATTTTAAAATCGATAATGTAACTTGCTGCCATTTTTTCACCTCTGCTTTATTACCCACCTGTTTGGTTGGTAAATATAAAATAGCACCATTAACCTACCGTGTCAATAGGTAAAATAAAATTTTTTTAAAAAAATAAAATCTCCCGGCTTTTTATGACCGGAAGATTCTATTCTTCAGTTTGATAATATAGTTATTATATGATTATGGCACACATTTTGATTATGCAGAAGCCGCTGTGGTAATTACCAGCTTAACGATCCTGCCGCTACCGTATTTATCAATTACCTTCGGAAGAGTTCTTGTGGCAACTGTTCTTCTCATACGATATGCCAAAGTTACTTCTTTGGTTACCTGCATTGTTCCGTCGAGAGGTGACCAACCGAGAAACCAAAGACCTTTCTCAATTTCAATGATGTAATTCATACAATCACTTCCTTCCTTAATAATCTGCCTTACCCTACAAGTTCGAAACCTTCGTGATTGTTTCCCCCATCGGTTATTGACAGATTATAGCACCGGCACAGGGGGCATACAATTCGCATAATCCATATACTTTCATAAATAAACCCACTAAGCATTGTTAATATTGCACAATTTGTCCATCATTTTTTGTGTATTTTCACTAATTTAAAGCAGTAAAGCGGGAATTTAAACATATTTGCGCTTTGATAAAAAAATATGCCGGGTATTCATGCGAATGCCCGGCATCTGTATGTTACAAAAACCTTATTTAAGTTATTTACATATTAATCCACTTTGGGAAGTTTAGCTCTGTAGATGGCAAGTTCTTCGTCTGTAGGAACATAATCGCTCATCTCGCCGTCATGGAACTTCTGGTAAGCCACAAGATCAAAGTAACCGGTACCTGTAAGACCGAATACGATGTTCTTGGCTTCGCCTGTTTCCTTGCACTTAAGTGCTTCGTCGATAGCAACCTTGATCGCATGTGAACTTTCGGGAGCGGGAAGTATACCTTCAACTCTTGCGAATGTTTCTGCGGCCTCGAATACTTCTGTCTGCTTGGCGGTTGTTGCTTCCATAAGACCGTCTGCATAGAGCTGGGAAAGCGTTGAACTCATTCCGTGATATCTTAAGCCGCCTGCATGGTTGGGAGCGGGAATGAAGTCACTGCCGAGTGTGTACATTTTGGCAAGAGGACAAACCATACCGGTATCGCAGAAGTCATATGCATACACGCCTCTTGTAAAGGAAGGACATGAAGCGGGTTCAACTGCGATGATCCTGTAATCTGTGCCCTTCGTGATCTTCTC
>CACZOG010000012.1 GCA_902782715.1 uncultured Lachnospiraceae bacterium
ACAGATATCTGTACGATAAACGGTACATAAAAACATGGATGACAAGACAGGAAAAACAAACAAAATAATCGACTACTGCATATTCTTTGCAATGACGGCTGTTGTGGCGGTTGTTACTTTTATATTGTTTAAAAACCAGGCTGTTCACGGGATCATCTATCATGAGAGCGGACTTACGATAGACAGATTCCATTCCGATATGTACGCATACATGCAGGAGATGCAGGGACTTGATTCGGGCTACAGTTTCCCTTATCCCGTTTTCTTTAAACTTTCCGCATTGTTTGATCTGATCTTTTCGCCCGAGAACAGCGTGGCTTTGGCTACATGCCTTTTAAACACGCTTGCGATCATTTTTACCAAGTTTTCTTTTGACCATCTTTTTGAAGAGGCTTTCAAGGATTTTTCAAAGAAGAAATATCTTATATTTAGGATCCTTACTTCTTTATTTGCGGTTTCGCTTTTCTTCGTTTCGATGGTTGTGCCTCCTTTTAACAGGTTTTATATCGGAACGAAATTCCGTTACACGGGTGTTTTCTCGCCCAATCCTTTTCAGAATGCGACATACATGGCGGCCAGACCGTTTGCGATCGTTTCGTACGTATATTTCATGAAACTTTTAAGCGAATATGAGAAGGATTACAAAGGAAAATGGCGTGACTACATCGTATTCGCGATCGCATTCTTAATTTCAACGATGACGAAGCCGAGTTTTACTCTGGTGCTCGGAGCCGCTGCGGTTGTTGTGATCCTTGTTAGATTCTTCGCAAACAAGTGCAGGACCGTAAAAGAATCGATCTTCTTAGGACTCTTATTCCTGCCTACGATCATCGATCTTTTATACCAGTTTAAAGGCGTATTCGTTCCTTCGACCGGCGAAGTTGGCGGCGTAGGTTTCTGCCTCGGAGATATATGGTTTCAGTATACGAACAATATCGTAACGTCGGTGGTGTATGCCATAGCATTCCCGCTTGTCGTTCTGGTTTTGAATATTAAAAGAATTAAGAGTGATTACAAATTCCGTTTTGCATGGCTCTTTTATATCATAAGTTTCTGTGCTGCATTCTTCTGCTACGAAAAGGGAAGAAGAGCGGTTGACTTTAACTTTTCCTGGTCATACATGTACGGAATATTCTTCTTGTTCTTTGAGAGCGTGATCGTTTTGATCGAGGATCTCGCAGATAAGAAAAGAAAAGGCTTTGCGATCGCCGAAATACTTGCATTCCTTGTACATCTGGTAAGTGGAATAGGATTCTTCCTTAAAGTATTTTCGGGTGAGACATATTATTAAAATAAGCAGATTTGGAACATGAACAAAATTCTTGATTATTTAAAAGAGAATAAAAGATATCTTTGGATCATAAAAGGGCTGATCGCACTGATCTTCCCTTTGATTCTTTGCGTGATCTATCTTGCTGTCCGCGGAAAGACGATAGGAGATGTTTATCTTCCCGAGAGCGAGTGGAACGATGAACTCTATTACTTTAAACAGGTTGAAGGCATCCTGGATTATGGTTATCCTCAGGGCTATTTCGGATTTAACGAAAGTCATGCTGAAGCCTTAAGCTTCGCAGCCTGGAGCCCTGTTCTCGTATTTCCCTGGCTTATCTGGGGTACGGTTTTCGGATGGAATCTGCTTTCACCGATCATCTGCAATATCGTTCTTTTAGGACTTGCATGCCTTGCATTCGTATTGCTGACCAAACCGAATATTAAACAGATGATAACGCTCGGCGTTCTTATGTCTGTCTTTGTTCTTTTTGAAAGATACATGCTTTCGGGAATGCCCGAGATCATCTGCTTTTCGCTTGCGATCCTTTTTATATCGCTGGCATATAATGCGCTGCTTGACGATAAGATCTGGAAAATAATAATCCTCTTTGTCATGGCCGCGGTAATGACATTAATGCGTCCGTATCTTTTACTGTTCTTACTGCTTCCGATCTTCATGATGATCCGTAAGAAAAAGATACTCGGAATCGTCATTTCGGCAGGAGTACTCGCAGTAACCCTTGCAGCATATGCATGCATTAAGAAATTCCTTGGTGCTGATTATTTCGCTCCGCTTTTCTTTACCGACTGGCTGACTGATTTCTTCAAATTCGGATTTGTAACCGGACTTGATAATTTAGTTCACAGAGTCTTTTATATGAGCAGGGATTTCGCAGCATACTCGATAAAAGGAATCCGCGCAGGAGACCGTGTAGGTGCGTTTTTCGTGACCTATATTGTCATGATGATCATTTTCATAGTTCAGACCGTGATAGATTTCGTTTCGCTGACAGGTAAAAAAGACAAAGAGCAGAAGAACATATCTTCAGATGAAAGATCGGATAAAGACAAGCTTGAGTCCAAAAAGAATTATGCACGTTTCGTTATGGAATGCCATTACATGATCTCGCTTTTCGGAATGCTTACGGCGCTTATCCTTATGTATAAGCTCGAAGAGGGAAGCAAGCATCTTCTTACTTTCATTGCAGCCGGTATTTTTATCATTGTTCTTTTAAACAATAAGACATACATCAAATACATAGCTATGGCGATCTGCTTTGTATTCTTCTTCATCATTAAGGGAACATCGCCCTATGATTATGCCGTTCCTTAT
The DNA here is from genome assembly GCA_902782715.1 of uncultured Lachnospiraceae bacterium. GTDB lineage: Bacteria > Bacillota > Clostridia > Lachnospirales > Lachnospiraceae > UBA3766. Next base: position 2,606 of record CACZOG010000012.1, read on the forward strand.
GTCAATGAACAGACGGTAGAAAAGCAGGAGACCTGGGAGAAAGTTTTCGCAGACGAGATTACGTTTACGGACGATGCACCCAACTTTGACAATGTGGTTATCTGGAACTGGAGAGCCTACAAAAACGGCAATCCGGAAACGATGAAATGGCAGAGACTCTACGCACTTCCTTCGGGCTGCGGGATCAGCTGCTGTTATTCGGAATACGTTATTGAAAACCTTGATTCGCTTAATTCAAAATACATTACCACACTCGCGGGAAGCGATGTTGACATACTGCTTTCCGAGCGTGGATACGAGAAGATCTATGCCGACGAAGAGACGGCATTTTACAGACTGAGATAAAAAGATGACGGAAAAAAAGATTGATGTTAAAAGAATAGTATATACGATAAGCCTCCTGGCTCTTTGCGGCGTTGCATTTGTCAGGGGTGTCGGTGACGGCGACTGGTGGCATCTTGCCATCAATTGTATCGGTTTATGCCTTTTTCCGATTCTTCTGATCAGATTCGACATTAAAAGTTTTCTTAAGATTCCTTATGCGGTATGGCTTGTTATAACATCTCCCATAGCTGTATTTCTTATCATAAAATTCTATTATTCCATGACACACAGAAATGCATTTGCGGCAATGGTCATTGAATGTGTGGCTTACGGACTTATTTTCATAAGGATCGTCATCGGACTTGTTAAAAAAGAATTTGCAGGCAGGATAAAAGAATTCAATCCGCTCATTATTGCGGTAGTTTTATTCTTTATCTTTGCTTCGGTTTCGGTCAATAAAGCAACATGGCCGATTTATTTAGGCATTGTTTTCACATGTTTTTATATTGCACCCAGTGATGCTAAAGAGCGTGAGAGATTCTTCGTTTCTCTTGCGGACGCACTCATAATTTCGTTCTTTCTTATCCAGTCGTTCGCGTTTCTTCACAGACCTTACGATCAGGCAAGATACGTCGGCGCATATACGAATTCAAATGTGAACGGAATGTTTTATTTCGCCGTTTATTTAGGATGGCTTGCAAAATATACGTACTTAAGAAAACATGAAGCAAAGAAGTTCTTTATCGTCGTTCATTTTCTTTTTGCATCGGCTATGTGGTCATTTGCCCTGCTTACCATAAGCAGGAGCATTCTGATGGCATTTGTCGCAGCAACGGTTGTTTATCTTTTATCAAGCGAGATATTTATTTTAAAGAACACATTCGTTAAAGGATTCTTACTTAAAGGAATCTTAATGTTTGTGGTTTTCGCTGCAAGCTTTCCTATTGTTTTCGCATGCGTAAGATACATTCCTCCGCTCAGACATCATCCGATCTGGATCACCGAATACAGCGAGGATTTCGTGCATTCCTACGATCCCTGGAATTCCGAGAAATACATTGAGATAAACGAATTCTTTGAAGTGTTCACGGGCAGATTCGATCCCGACAATGTGGATGAAAAAGACGGCTTCTTAAAAGAGCAGAAGCTCCTTGAAGAGAATCAGTCTACACCGCAGAATTTATATACGGAATATGAATTAAGAAAGAGCGAATCGGATGAACTTCTGACCATGCAGTTTGCACGGGGTGAAAAAGTGCCGACCATGCAGCTTGCAGAAAATGAAGAAGATGAGAACATAGAACGCTTTACATATACCGATGCCCTTATTTCAATGTATCCAATGAACGAAGAATCGGATGCGGCTGATGTTGTAAACGAAAAAGGCAAAGTCATAAAGTACGCAGACGGTGTTGCTCCGGGCAGTGATAAGAACCATCCCGCATATACTTTTGAAAGTTATAAAGGCTTGGAAAAGATCCTTGGTATCAGAAAATATATTTACGGATTTTTCCTTGGAAATCTTAACTTTTTAGGACATGAAGAAGAGTATCCGTATGTATATCTTTTACCCTGGTACGGCGTTCCTCATGCACACAATTCATATCTTCAGATCGCATACTGTTTCGGTATTCCCGCAGGATTGATATTCTTAGGGTTATCGGCATTTTCGTGCATTTACACATTTGTGGCTGCAGTGATCAAGAAGAAGGAAACTCCGTGGTTTTATGCATTCATCTGTGCGGCTCATATCGGGATCGCAATGATAAGTCTTACCGAGAATATCGCATTCCCCGGAAAGATGCTTTTCTCATTGTTCTTCCTGACACTTCTTCCGCTTATGAAAAGTTTTAATTATGACAGAAAAGAAGACTAAAGAAATTAACCGGATATGGGACCTTTTGATAGTAGTGGGACTGTGCATTGCTCTGACGGTAATGCTGGTTCCTCTTCTTTGGATTGCACGTTTCTCTTTTATGTCCGCGGACGATTACAGTTACATGTATCAGGTCGGCGGAGTTTTCAAGGAAACACATTCCGTTTTGAAAACATTTATTCACCAGGCAGGCGAGTCGCTTGAGACATGGAAGACCTGGCAGGGTTTGTATTTCGCAGACTGGCTTTATTTTGTGATCCTTGATCTCTTCGGACATAACTTGTATTTCATCGGGACATATATTGGGATCTTTTCATTGATTGCTGCCAATACCGCTTTGGCACTTATCGTATTTCATAAGGTTCAGGGCGCGGACGAATTAAAATCTGTGATCGCAGTCTTACCCGTAACCATGCTTCAGATCCTTCTTCCTCCTTCGGGAATGGAAGCTTTCTACTGGCTTATAAGCGTAATTCTTTACACGTTCTCATTTTCCATGCTCGTTGTTTTTGCATCCTGCATGATTTGTATTTTTGCCTCGAAAAAAGAAGAGAAGAACAATAAGATCCTTCCTGCTGTAATAGCAGCTTTTATCCTTGCTTTTGCACTGGGCGGCTCTAACTATGTTACCGGTCTTCCCGCATTAAGTTTACTGCTTGTCTTATGCATTGCAGGATTTGTTTTCAAAAAGAAAAATGCAGTTCTGATCACTATCATCACAGTCTGGTATGCGGCATGTTTTGCATTTAATGCATTAAGCCCCGGAGCACATATAAGACAGGCTGCGGCAGGAACGGGAGATAATGCGATACATGCGATATTAATGTCCTTCGTTGAGGCATTTAAGTATATAAAGACATGGACCAATCTTCCGGTTATTCTTGTTCTTTTGGCTCTTATTCCGCTTTTTATAAAAATGACTCAAAAGAGAAAGATCGAATTTAAGTTCCCATGGCTTTTATCAATTGCATCGTTCTGCATTTTCGCATCCATGTTCACCCCGAATCTTTATGCGCTTAAGATAATCGGAATGTACAGAGTGCAGAACATGTATCGTTTCGCACTGTATCTGATCCTTATGATCAACTGCTGGTACTGGACGGGATTTATAAGGATCCGTGTTGAAAATCTTCTGGCAAAAAAGAAAGAAGAAAAGAACGAAAACAAAAAGAAAATTAATCCGCATATACTCGGCGCGACAAGACTTGTTTTTGCAGGCGCCGCAACCATCCTTATCGCACTCACGATTTACAAATATTACGGCAGAACTTCTACAAGCGTATCCGCATATTATTCGCTCAGAGAAAATGAGGCTCAGATATATTATTCCGAATGGCAGGATCGTCTTAAAGTCTATAACGATGCTTCGGTAACCGATCCCGAATTTACGACTTATTCGAGAAAACCTTATCTTTTATTCTTCGTTGATATAAGCCCCGACAACACTGACTGGGTCAACGAAGCATACGCGAGATATTACGGAAAGAACAGTGTTAATCTTAAGCAGGATTAGCAGTTTCTTAAATACAATTGAATTTACATAACATCTGATGTAAAATTATATGGAATATGTGCATATGTTGATTCACTTTTTTCTGAAACATGTAAAAAGTGTTTTTTGCACGAGAACATTTCAAAGGAAGGATTTTTGATATGTCATTACAGGCTGAAATGATCCAGAAACAGCTTCTTGAAGCAAACATGGAAGAAGGTCTGGATTATATTTCCAATAAAATTTTCAACAAATCTTTTAAAGATTGTACCGATAAAGAAACATACTATGTGCTTCTTCTTTTTACCAAGGATTTAACCAATGTTACGGATCGGATCAACGGCGAAAAGAAGATATATTATATTTCCGCGGAGTTTCTGATCGGAAGACTTCTTACAAACAATCTGATTAACCTCGGTGTTTATGATAAGGTTTGCGAAGTCTTAAAAAAGAACGGTAAGGACATTTCGCTTGTTGAAGAGATCGAACCCGAACCTTCTTTGGGAAACGGCGGACTCGGCAGACTTGCGGCATGTTTCATGGATTCCATCGCAACTCTCGGATTACCCGGTGCAGGCATCGGACTTAATTATCATTACGGTCTTTTCAAGCAGGAGTTCAGAGACAAAATTCAGTGCGCAGAAAAGAACGAGTGGATCGAAGATTTAGGGTGGCTCAGAAAAACTGACACATCTTTTACGGTCGATTTCGGTGACTTAAGCGTTAAGTCAAGACTTTACGATATCGATGTTATCGGATATGAGAACGGAGTAAACAAACTTCATCTTTTTGATCTCGAAAGCATCGATGAAGGCCTTGTTAAGAAGGGCATAACATTTGACAAAGAAGAGATTGAGAAGAATCTTACATTGTTCCTTTATCCGGACGATTCGGATGAGGCAGGAAATCTTCTTCGTATTTACCAGCAGTATTTCATGGTTTCGAATGCCGCTCAGTTTATCCTTCATGAGTTAAGAGAGAGAAAATATGACCTTCGTCATATGTATGATTTCTGCGTGATCCAGATCAACGATACGCATCCTACTCTGATCATTCCCGAACTCATAAGGATCATGACGAGCGAGAAGGCTATCGGAATCGACGAAGCTATTGAGATCGTTTCTAAAACATGTGCGTATACCAATCACACTATCCTTGCTGAGGCACTCGAAAAATGGCCTCTTAAATATCTTGAAAAAGTCGTACCCGATCTTGTTCCCATCATCAAGGAACTCGATAAGAGAGTACGTGCGAAATACAAAGATCCCAAAGTGCAGATCATCGATGCAGACAAGAGAGTACACATGGCACACATCTGTATTCACTACGGCTTCTCCATAAACGGTGTTGCTGCGATCCATACGGATATTTTAAAGAATACGGAGCTTAATGCTTTTTATAAGATCTATCCCGATAAGTTTAACAACAAGACGAACGGAATCACATTCAGAAGATGGCTTCTTTCGGCTAACCGCGAACTCACCGCATACTTAGATGAACTGATTGGTACGGGTTATAAAAAAGATGCAAACGAGCTTGAAAAACTTCTTGATTATAAGGATGACGAAACAACTTTAATGATGCTTGACAACATCAAGAAGACAAAGAAGATCGAATTTGCTCAGTACGTAAAAGAAAAAGAAGGCATTGATATCAATCCCGATTCCATCTTCGATATTCAGGCAAAGAGACTTCACGAATACAAGAGACAGCAGATGAATGCACTTTATATCATCCATAAGTATCTTGAGATAAAGCACGGCAAGAAGCCTTCAAGACCGATCACATTTATCTTCGGTGCAAAGGCAGCTCCCGCATATGTTATCGCACAGGATATCATTCATCTTATCCTTGTTCTTCAGGAGATCATCAATAACGATCCCGATGTAAAAGATTACATCAAGGTTGTTATGGTTGAAAACTACAACGTAAGTTACGCGGAGAAAATGATCCCCGCATGTGATATATCCGAACAGATCTCTCTGGCTAGTAAGGAAGCTTCCGGAACAGGCAACATGAAGTTCATGTTAAACGGAGCTGTTACACTCGGAACGTCCGACGGAGCCAATGTTGAGATCGGAGAACTTGTCGGAGACGAGAACATTTACAAATTCGGCGTATCAAGTGATGAAGTTATCGAGCATTATGCGAAAGCCGATTATGTTTCCAAAGATCTGTACGATAAATCGGACATCATAAAAGAAGCCGTTGACTTTATCGTATCCAAGGAAGCACTTAAAGTCGGACATAAAGAGAACCTTGAAAGACTTTACAAGGAACTCCTTAACAAAGACTGGTTCATGACTCTTATCGATTTGGAAGAGTACATCGAAGTTAAGGATAAGATGCTCGCTGATTACGAGGATCGCGACAAGTGGAGAAGGATGATGCTTGTTAATATCGCAAAGGCAGGTTTCTTCTCATCAGACAGAACCATCGAAGAATACAATCGCGATATTTGGAAACTTTATCCCAAGAAAGATATTAAGGTATCAATAGTATAACAATGAGAAAAAGCGGAATTCTGGCTGCGGTCTTCAGCCTTCCAAATAAATACGGGATCGGATGCTTCTCAAAAGAGGCTTATGATTTCGTTGACTTTTTGGCGGATTCCAAGCAGAGATACTGGCAGATATTACCGCTCGGCCCTACAGGCTACGGCGACTCGCCTTATCAGTCATTTTCAACATTTGCAGGCAATCCTTACTACATAGACCTTCAGGAATTTATTGATAACGAATGGTTATCCGAGAAAGAATGCGATGAGGCCTACGAAGAGCATTACGAAAGAATAATCAAAAAGAATCTGAATAAGTCCGATATCAAAAAGGCCGAAAAGGAAGGCCGACTTCTTTTCGATAACTTTGAGGAGATCGGAAGAAACTATGTAGATTATGAAGCTCAGTACCGTGCAAGATTTTCTCTTTTAAAAAGAGCATACAAAAGAAGCGATCTTGCATCGAACAAAGAGTATGCACTGTTCATTCTTAATGAAGCATACTGGCTTGATGATTATGCTCTGTACATGGCCATCAAGGATTACAACCGCGGTGCAAGTTTCTATGACTGGGAGGATGACATCAGATTAAGAGAAAAGAAAGCGCTTGATAAAGCAAGAGAAGAACTTTCGTTTGATATCGGTTTTTATAAGTTCCTTCAGTTTTATTTTAAAAAGCAGTGGCTTAAACTCAAAGCTTACGCAAACGAAAAGGGCGTTGAGATCATAGGAGATATCCCTATCTATGTAGCGGCCGATTCGGCTGACACATGGGCTAATCCCGAATTATTCATGATGGATATCGAGTCACGTCCTATCGGTGTGGCAGGCTGCCCACCCGATTATTTCTCCGCAACCGGCCAGCTCTGGGGCAATCCTTTGTATGACTGGGATGCACACAAGAGAGATAATTACTCATGGTGGATAAAGAGATTAAAGAAATGCTTTGAACTCTACGACGTTGTTCGTATCGATCATTTCAGGGCATTTGATGAATATTACTTCATTCCTTTCGGGGATATAACCGCTGAGTTCGGACACTGGGAACCCGGTCCCGGATATGAATTGTTTAAGGCGGTAGACAAAGAACTGGGCAGACCCCGTATCATCGCGGAAGATTTAGGCTTCCTTACACCGACGGTTTTAAAGCTTGTTAAAAAGACCGGATATCCCGGAATGAAAGTACTTGAATTTGCATTTGATTCCGCGGAAGACAACGATTATCTTCCTCATAATTACGACAAGAACTGTGTCGTTTATACGGGAACGCATGACAATGATACCGTAAAAGGTTGGTATAAAACGCTCAAACGCGTTGACAAAGCCAATCTTAGAGAGTATCTTTGCATAAAGAATGCCAAGAATTTAAACAAAGATATGATTCGACTTGCCGAAAGTTCGACAGCCGACACCTGCATCGTTCCGATCCAGGATGTTTTCGGACTCGGCTCCGAAGCCAGGATCAACACCCCTTCCACATTGGGATACAACTGGAAGTGGCGTATCTCCCCGTCTTTGTTAGAGGGCGAGAGCAGAGA
>CACZOG010000013.1 GCA_902782715.1 uncultured Lachnospiraceae bacterium
CCTTCTTCGGATTTTTTGACGATTTCGGAGGCGCTTCCGGTAAAAGCGTTTATCGTTCCGAGTCTCTTCTCTCTTATCACTACGCTCGGTTCCGAAATGTTAATGGTACTCATCTGTTTCTCTCCTTCTTTAATGATTGGTTTAAACGGCACAGGACGGACTCGAACCGCCAACTTCGGTCTATGGAACCTATGCCTTTCCCGCGGCTACTGCACCTGTTGATAAAAATATGGGAGGTAAATATCTTTTAAAAAAATTAAAGCCCGGTGCTTTTTCGGCTCCCGGGCAAACAGTGACAAACTGAAGTTGTTTTCAACCTCTTAATCTTTAAGGCGCACAGAAAAGACCTCGAACGCCCGAGCCAGCATATTTGTCCGGGATGAATACATTCGGCAGCACATACACATATTCATAAATCTGCTTGTTAATGTCTTTGTCATTTCCGTGTTTCCTTTCTTCAAGATGTGTTTATCTTAACATCTCTCTTTGTTTTTGAAAATTCAATTGATTTTATCGTTGGCGATAACCTTTTCTTATCGCCGAATTGCTTATATTTACTTATATTTTAACAGTTCTTCTATATAGGCTTTTCCGTACTCGGACAGAATACCCGCCTCTCTTTTTATATATCCGATGGTGAGCGGATCCTCTTCTTTTAACTTGATCGAAACCATTCCTTTTAAAACCACGTCATCGCCGGAGAGCATTCCGCTTCCGATCGAATACCCGTGCAGTGTTGCAATAAGTTCCATGGTCGTGGCTCTGTCATCTGATTTTATGAGTTTGGTGAAATCATAATCGGACATCGCCTCTTCATTTAAATAAAAATTGCTGTCATCGCTCTGGTCAAAAGAAATGCAGGGATAATCGGAAAGTTCTTCAATGGAAATCTCTTTTCTCCCCGCAAATTCATGATCTTCCCATACATATACATAAGTTTCTTTTTTCATCAGAGGAGTAAATTCAAGCTGGTACTCCTTGAAGAGTTTCCTGATAAGCGCTTCATTCGAACCCGAAAAAGAAATGATCCCGACTTCGCTTTTTAAATCTTTGACATCCTCTAAGACTTCTTTGGTTTTCGTCTCATGGATGTTGAAAACATAATTGCCCGGGTTATACTTTTTTATAACGTCCGTAAAAGCTTTAATTGCAAAAAAATAATGCTGTGTCGAGACCGAAAAATGCTCTTTATCCCTGTCTTTGGATAAATATCTGTCTTCAAGGATCTCGTATGAGGAAAGGGCTTTTTTTGCAAATGTGATAAATTCGCGTCCCTCATCCGTTAACGTGATCCCCTTATTCGATCTTTCGAACAGTATAAGTCCGAGTTCGTCTTCAAGTTCCCTGATGCTCGCGGACAATGCCGGCTGGGATATAAAAAGTTTAGTTGATGCTTCACGCATGGAAGAAGCGGATGCAACCTCTAGTACATATTTGATTTGTTGTATGTTCATACCGTTTCCTCTTTGGCTCCTATTCTATGCCTGTTGTTATGCTCTCTATCCATTCTCCGACTGTCTGAGTAAGTTTCATTCTCTGTCCAACGAAACTGTGATTGCTTTTAATCGTCTTAAAGGTCATGTTGCAGCCCCCATCCTTAAGTTTCTCTGCAAGAGGTCTTAACATAAGTTCGGGCGGTGCAATTGTATCGAGTGCAGCCTCAACCAAAAGCACATTATGCTTAAGAAGCTCATCATAACGATACAAAATACCGAGTTTTTCCTGATTGAAAAGTGCATTTTCGTAGACATCACTCGCCGAGTTCATCTTAAGACACTGTCCTTCAGTTTCGATCATCAGAAAAAGTTCTTTCTCCAGTTTATATCTGAAGGCTGCTCCGATATCATACGGGGCAAGTGCGATAACACCCTTTATGAAATCCAGGTCCTTGGCCGCATTCAGTACGGTCTGTCCGCCCATACTGTGACCTGCGATGAACAGGTTATCCGTATCGATGCCATACTGCTCCGCGATCGCAGGATTGTGTGCCCACTTGGCTATCGCGATCAGATCGTCCGTAAGATTGGTAAAAAGATACTCGCCCTCGCTTCCCCACGCACCTCTGTGATTCATATGGATCACAACACAGCCCATACGCATAAGCGCAAGCTCAATGTCGTTATTGGTCGTGTATCCGGGGAATCCGTGAGACATTATAACCGTGGGATAGGGACCTTTTATCCTTTTGTCGGGTGTCAGAAGATACCCGTAGATCCGGCATCCGCCGCTTACTATATTAAGTTCAAATATTTCGGGAAATGAATCTTTTTCATCCGATTCAAATTCGACGAATGCGTTTTCTGCTTTCAATTATTTATTCTCCCTGCATCTGATAAAACTCTTCGGTCTCGTCAATATCGTTTACGGGCGGTTTTAAACCTTCGATCGTAATTCCGTTCTTCTCCGCATAATCCCAGAGTGCCGCATGAATTGCCTGCTCGGCAAGAAGCGAACAATGTATCTTAACGGGAGGAAGTCCGTCGAGAGCTTCCATAACCGCCTTGTTTGTAACCTTCAGTGCTTCGTTAACGCTTTTGCCTTTTACAAGTTCGGTAGCCATTGAACTTGTTGCCACTGCTGCTCCGCAGCCGAATGTCTTGAACTTAACGTCTCTTACGATTCCGTTCTCGTCGATATCAAGATACATTCGCATGATATCGCCGCACTTTGCGTTTCCTACCGTTCCGACACCGGATGCATCTTCGATCTCACCCATATTTCTCGGATTGGTAAAATGATCCATAACTTTTTCACTGTATTCCGTAACCTGACTCATTTAAGCCTCCCTTAAATTCTTTTATCAATTATTTTTATTTATTTTTCTTTACAAAATCTTCGTACAAAGGTGACATGCTTCTTAATCTGTCTATGATCTGTTTTAAGCTGTCTACAACATAATCAATTTCTTCTTGGGTTGTCTCTTTTGAGATCGTCAGTCTCAAAGAACCGTGTGCTATCTCGTGGGGAAGGCCTATTGCAAGTAAAACGTGTGAAGGGTCTAAGCTTCCCGAAGTACGTGCGGAACCCGATGAGCCCATGATCCCTTTCTGATCAAGAAGGATCAGAAGTGATTCGCCCTCAACGAATCTGAAACAGAAGTTTGCGTTGTTCGAAAGTCTCTTGTTTAAATCTCCGTTGACTCTTGTGTAAGGAATCTCTTCAAGCACTCTCTTTATAAGTCTGTCTCTTAATTCAGATTCATACTTGGTCGTCTCTTCCATATCCTTAAGGGCAAGTTCAACCGCCTTGGCATATCCGATGATCCCTGCCGCATTGGTGGTTCCGGCTCTTTTACCCGACTCCTGTCCGCCGCCGTGGATAAGATTTGAAAGCTTCGTTCCCTTACGGATGTATAAGAATCCGATACCCTTCGGTCCGTTGATCTTGTGTGCGCTGCTTGAGAGCATATCGATGTTTAATTCGTCAACATCAATAGGCACATGTCCGAATGCCTGAACCGCATCAGTGTGGAAATAGATTCCGTGTTTATGCGCGATCTCTCCGATCTCTTTAATGGGTTCGATCGTGCCGATCTCGTTATTAGCGAACATGACTGAGATCAAGATAGTTGTCGGTCTTATCGCAGCTTCGACATCGTTTAAACTTACAAGACCGTTCTCGTCAACCGGAAGATAAGTTACCTCGTATCCGTGTTTTTCAAGGAACTCGCAGGTATGAAGCACTGCGTGATGTTCTATTTTGGTCGTGATTATATGGTTTCCTTTATCTTTCAGGGCATCTGCCACGCCCTTTATCGCCCAGTTATCCGATTCGCTTCCGCCTCCCGTAAAGAAGATCTCCTTCTCGCAGGCATTAAGCGCATCCGCAATCGTTCTTCTTGCCTCGGCAACCTTCTTCGCGATCTTGCCCGAAAAGGCATATGCGCTCGAGGGGTTTCCGTACTCCTCGGTAAAAAACGGAAGCATCGCCTCCAATACTTCGGGTGCAACCTTGGTTGTTGCCGCATTATCCATGTATATGAATCTATCCATTTCCTTGCTCCTTTTTATTTGCCTATTGGTTTAATAGGTAATATACGCCTATTCGCCTATGTAGTCAATAGGTTTTTAAAATAACCGTGTAAAAATACGGCTTTTTTAATATAATCAAATATGAAGAACATGATCGATCATTTCTTTTCAGGTGATAAATATGGAACTTAGAACAAAAAGCAAACGTCCGGGAATGGACTGTTATACAGATGTTTATTTCGATCAGTGTGAAGGATTTTCGGAGCATATCAACGACCCGACGGCCTATAAGATAGTGCTTGTCAACGACGGGTCATTCGTTGTCGACGAGCAGGGACAGTACAGAATGATCACCGGCCCGGTTGCGATGATCCTAAACGAAAAATCGAATCTTAATATAGTTACGGAAAGCAAAGTTAAGACCAGAACCATCTTTTTTAAACCGTCCGTTATACGGGACGAATTCACAATCGAAAGCCTTAATTCGGGTAAATACGACAAGTTCCTAAGCGCCGTCAAAAGTGATAATTACCTGACGGACGATGAAAAGATCAAAACCGCGATCACGGGTGATGTGAAATTCGAGGATGATTTTTCAAATTCAATGATCTATCAGGATGCGCTTTATCTTCTTGAATTCACAAGGCACGGTTCGGAAATAATCTACTATTCCATAACGACTCCGGAGTACGATGCGTTAAGACGTCTTATGGTAAGCATAAGGATCGAACTTGATGATCAGCCCGACAACTACTGGATCTTACGAACAAGGCATTTCCTTACATCGATCCTTTTTATGGTCACGGCAGACTTTTACAGAAACGAACGCCAGGACGATATTTACAAAGATCTTCTGGTCGCAAAAGTCGCAAGATACTGCTGGGAACATCTCGAGGAAAACATTACCCTCTCCGATCTTTTAAAGAAATTCTCGGTAAACAAAAAGACCTTAAACGATGCTTTTAACAACGAAGTGTCGATGACCTGCATGGCTTATCTTGAAAAGATGCGCATAAACGAAGCCAAACTGCAGTTACAGTTTTCCGACAGAACCGTCAGCGAAATAAGCTTCCTCTGCGGATACGACGACACCAATTATTTTACGAAGGTGTTTAAAAAACTGACCGGAACTACTCCTACCGAGTATCAGAAGAATATGAAAAAATAATTCTTTTTTTGCTAGGTTTTGAACCTTTTTTTCTAACCCGGAATCTCTGTTTGAAGTATTATCATCTTACAAACAGGAGAAAACAGAATGAAAAAAAAGATCATCGCACTTTTATGTGCCGCTTTAACCGCGATTTCGGTCTGCGGATGCGAAGCAAAACATAATACGGAAACATATATCAAGAAGACTCTCTTTCAGGACATTCCCACATTTGAAGTGACTTCAACTAGTATAAAAAACGGTAAATGGGATAAAAAGATCGCCAACACCGCAGAAGGAGAGAACATCTCTCCCGAACTTTCGTGGGAAGCGGTTGAAGGAGCCGAGAGATACGTGGTGATAATGATCGACGGAGTATGGCTTCACATGGATGTATTTACCGAAGAGACTCATCTTGACGAAGGCAGCATACAGAGAGGTGAAAGAGGCAGTCAGTATGTAGGCCCTTACCCTTCTCCCGGACACAACCACACATATTCAGTTTTCGTCTTCGCTTTAAAAGGCGAATCGGGCAAGGTTCCCTTAGCCTTCGATGCCGGCGGAAACAGCATAGATCTGATCTGGCAGAAACTTGATACCGACAAGGACGGAAACCGCGGAAACGTGCTGGCTTACGGAAGACTTGACGGAGATTATAAAAACAAATAAAAAACATGGGTGTCGGAAAAATAACGGCACCTATTTTTATGTTTTAGGTAATTTTCGTACAGGCTTTTATATAGTATAATGATTATGCAGAAATCTGCATTTCAATGGTATTCAAAGGCTGAAACGGAGGGGAATAATGAGCATCGAAGCTTTGAACTGTCAGTGTTGCGGTGCACCGCTTAAGATCACGGATTCTGTATGCGAGTGCGAGTATTGCAGCAGCATCAATATTGTCGGCGGCGCTGCGGGTAAGTATATTACTCAGCTAAACCGCGCCAACAAATTAAGACAGCAATGTGATTTTGACCCTGCCTATAACATATACGACTCTATTCTTTCGGAGAATACTCCTTCCGTTGATATTCTCTGGTCCCAGGCTCTCTGCGAATACGGAATCGAATACGTTCCGGATCCGGTATCGAGCAGGTATTTCCCTACACTTCACAGGATCAAAGATATAAGTTTTCTGGACTCCCGCTGTTTTACGGAAGCGATGGAACTTGCGGATGATGCGCAGAAAGAGCAGTTAAAAAAATCCGCAGAGGAAATAGAGCGAATTCAAAAAGAGTATCTTAACATAGCATCAAATGAAGCGCCTTATGATGTCTTCATCTGTTACAAAGAAACCGATACAACATTAGGCGAAATGACCGAAGATGCGAAGCTTGCCGAGGAACTCTACAAAGATCTTGCAGGCAGGGGATTTAAAGTATTCTTTGCAAGGGAAACTCTCAAAGACAAGTTAAGCGTGAATTACGAGCCCTATATCTTTGCGGCATTAAAGAGCTCCAAAGCAATGGCCGTGATCGGTACCAAAGCCGAGTATTTCACTTCCGTCTGGGTTAAAAATGAGTGGGGAAGATTCCTTAAACTCATGGAGACGCACCCCGAGAAGAAGATGTTCTTTGCATGCGACAACCCCGATGATCTTCCCAGAGCTTTTGCCACCAAACAGGCTCAGGTTCTCGGTGAAGACGGCGCTATCAAAAACCTCGCTGCCAATATAGCGAAGTTTTTATCAGGCGATTCAAACGATAGTGCCCGAAATATAAAAACCGTGCTTACCCAGGAGGCCTTCGATCAGGTGATCGCAGAAAAGGCCAAAGATTACGGAAGCCGTCTGTACAGAACAAAATTCAGCGAAGCTGAAAGGAAACTGATGCAGGAAATATCCGATCTGAACCATACTGCAAAGGCTTCAAACAGACTCTACAAGTATTCATTTCATACAGGTGCAATACTGCTCATATCATTCGCATTAATACATATTTTATATGCCATATTAAGGACTTTGCAGTACAATAAAAGTTCTCTGGTATTTTTCCATGGTACATACGGTCTCGTTCTTTCGGTTTTATTCTTCTCGGGAGTACTGGCACTGTTTTCGGCAAATATATTTTTAGATATATTTAACTTTAAAAAAACTGAAGAAGCAGCATCACAGAACTTCGCAATGATTTTCGGTATGGGCATCATTGTTATATCTTTGGTATCTGTTGCGGCTCTTGCCGTATACGCTTTTTTCCCTGTTTCCGACACGATAATCCTTTGTACCGTTCCGATACTGATATTATCATTCGGTTTTATCAGAGAAAATAACAGAAGTTTTGCCGTTAATAAAAGAACCTTTGAAAATGCAGCCTCCAAAAATAAAACGCTTGAAGGTCTTGAAGAACTCGCAAAAAAAGAATTCTTTGAGTATGAAGCTGAATTTCTGGAAGACCTGAAACAAAACTACTCCTATAATGAAGCTGAGATAAAAGATTATCATTTTGACGAGGTAAAACCGTCAGTCAGCAGACAGATTGAAGAAGATGCAAAATTCTTAAATAAAATGCATGATTTTGTGCTTGAAACAAAAGACCGGATGCAAAAGCGTAACATAGTCACGATTTTCTACGTTTTGTTCGGGTTTATACTATCTGCGATCAATATACTGATATACCTGTTTTTAGGTACATATACAAATTTACATCATTTCTTTTAGACTGATCTGCACGTATTTTTTTGAGATTTTATTTTGCGTTCAATGTCGTAAGACGGAGGGAAAAAATGAGTATTGAAGCTTTGAATTGTCAGTGCTGCGGTGCGCCGCTTAAGATCGTAAGTTCGATCTGCGAATGTGAATACTGCAGTACTATAAATTTTATAAGCGGCGAAGCCGGTAAGTACATTACTCAGTTAAACCGCGCCAATAAGTTAAGACAGCAGTGCGAATTCGACCGTGCATATACCATATATGATGATATTCTCGCAGAGAATATCCCTTCCGTTGATGTTCTCTGGTCCCAGGCTCTCTGCGAATACGGAATCGAATATGTTAAAGATCCGATATCCAGCAGATATTTCCCCACGCTCCACAGGATCAAAGACATAAGCTTTTTGAATTCACGCTGTTTTATCGAAGCGGAAGAACTTGCTGATGAACA
>CACZOG010000014.1 GCA_902782715.1 uncultured Lachnospiraceae bacterium
ATACATCGGAGTACCCATTGAGGACATCAACTACAATCAGCCCGCTTCACTTCCTTATCCTACAGAGAATCCTTTCAAGTAAGATAATTTGTGACAATTTAAGTGCCCGGCTTCCGCAAGGATGCCGGGCATCTTTTATGATTTGACAGGGGTAAAGAAAAACAGGAAACTGAGGTTATAAACTGCAAAATTTTTCAGCAGATCAAAGCCCCGATGAATGATTAAAAAGCTCGTATAATTGACGCGCTTTGAACAGATTGATAAAATATACTTGTTATGAAAAAACTGCTTAAAAAAATCGTCAAACCGTTTGACAAAGTTCTTAATAACATGAAATTCAGACACAAATTTTTTGTGCTTTATTTCTTATGTGTTATTGTGCCCCTTGTCATAACGGACTCGATCATTCTCAAAGCGGTTTTCGATCAGGAAAGAGACTCCGTAAAATACGATATGGAGTACGTTGCGAGAATTTATCAGAACTATTTCGAGAATCTTATAAGCAACGATAAAACTCTTGCTAACAGCATTTACATGAACAAGCAGATAAATGAAATGCTTGTTAAACAATACAAAGACACCGGCGATTATTATGAAGTGTATTACCCTCTTATCAAGGATTCGCTTCTTGACTCGACGCTCGGTCTTACAAGAAACAGTATTGTTATTTACGTAGATAACGAAACCGTTTACAACGGAGAATTCATAAGAAGACTTTCCGGAGAATACACATCAAGATGGTATACGGATTTTAACGAACGCGAAGGAAAGGACTTGATCGATGCTTATTATGACGACTCCTTAAAGCCCAACCAGGCAAACAAGAGACGTTTTCTTTATATAAAAAGACTTGATTATTATCAGAGCGACATAGCCAAGATACTGGTCATCGCACATGATACGGCCAGTCTTACCAGTGATTTAAAAAGGATCGACGGCGGTTATCCCGTGTATATCTTATCGGGAGATTACGTTATCTACTCGTCGGAAGACAACTCCCTTATCGATGCAACGAAGCTGGATCTTTCGTCCAAAAGAAACGTAAAAAAACGACTCAATGCAAACGGAGCGGAAATAGACATTGTGATCGTGAACAATACCCCGATCATAGCTTCCGCGATCAAGAAGAACCTCGGAATACTTCTTATGCTTCTTCTTATCACCATGATCATTCCGCCCCTGATCCTTAAGACCATCGAGAATTCCATTGTCAAAAGGATAAGGAAACTCGAGACCGCATTCGGAAACGAGTATACGAATACATTCAAAGCGATCAGTGAAGTTGAAGGAAATGACGAGATCGCTTTCCTTATGAAGAAATACAACAGAATGGTTGACATCACCAACGAACTGGTAACGACCGTTTACAAGGATAAGATCAAGGAACAGGAAAGTGATATCGCAAGGCAGAAAGCGGAACTTCTTGCGCTTCAGAGCCAGATAAACCCGCACTTTATGTTTAATGCGCTCGAAAGCATACGAATGCACAGTCTTTTAAAAGGCGAGACCGAGACCGCATCGATGGTCGACAAACTGGCCGTAATGGAAAGACAGAATGTTGACTGGGGCAAGGACTTTGTTACGATCAAAAAGGAGATCGAGTCCATCGAAGCGTATCTTGCGCTTCAGAGTTACCGTTTCGGAGACAGACTTTCTTTTAACATAGACATCGAAAAAGACTGCGAAGATTATCTGGTACCCAAACTTACGATAGTTACTTTCGTGGAAAATGCGTGCGTACACGGAATCGAATCCAAAGCCACGCAGGGCTGGATCTTTGTAAGAGTATATAAAGGCAAAGAAGCACTTTTCATTGAAATAGAAGATACCGGCGAAGGCATGAGCGACGAAAAGGTTGCACAGATGCAGAAAGACATCGCCGATGCATCGATCGAAACCATCAAGACCAAGAAACACGTGGGAATCTTAAATGCGTGCTTAAGACTTAAAATGGTTACGGATCATGCGGTAACATTCGATATCGAGAGTGAGGTCGGAATCGGTCTCAGCTTTATCATAAAAATACCTTTCGAAAAGCTAAAGAAAGCGGAGGATGACGAATAGATGCTTAAAGTTATGCTCGTGGATGATGAGCCCTTTATCTTACAGGGCCTTAAAATTCTTATAGACTGGGAAAAAGAAGGATACGAGATCGTAGCCGCGCTTTCTAATGGCAAAGAGGCACTTGATTATCTTAAGGAAAATGAAGTGGATCTGATCATTTCGGATATCCAGATGCCTGTAATGACAGGCCTTGAACTTCTCGAAACCATTCAGAAAGAAGGTCTTTCCCAGGCAAGATTCGCCATTCTGACGGGATTCGACGACTTTTCCTATGCGCAGAGAGCGATCAAGAACAACAGTATGGACTATATTTTAAAGCCCGTCCAGAAGAAGGATATCCTCGCTCTTTTACGCAATGTTTCCAGCCTTGAGAAGGAAAACAAGGAAAAAGAAGGCGACCGTAAAAAAATGGAGGACGCTTATCTTGCCAGAAACGTAATCGCCCTGATAAAAGGAAAATATGACGAGAGCAATATCGAGTACGTAAAGAAACACATGCAGCTTTCGGGCAAGATAAGATATGTGGACATAGAACTTGTCGGCGAATTAAAAGAAAGCGACGAGGACGATTATGACATGCGAATGCTTCAGCATCAGCTTCACAATGCCTGCCGTGATGTCCAGAAGGAAAACCTAAATCATTTTATCTTCGACGTATCCTATGACGAGTCAAGCTACGATGTCGGATTTATATACTGCGAGAACATGGCGACCAGATACGACATGACGGACGACGATTATCTCGAAGGCCTGACCAAGAAGATTGAGGGTGTTCTTTTAAAACCCGTAAGAATGATCTGCGGCAAGAAAGTAAACGATGTATCCCAGATCGCCAAATCCTACAGCTCATGCAGAATGCTCAACAGTATCAAGGGATTCCATAACGAGAAAAGAGTCTACATTTATGAAGACGAAGTGCAGATCGAGCAGAAGAGTGCGTATCTGTGCAAAAAGAGTCTTGATGAATGTATCGCGGCAATAGAAAAGAATGAAAAGAATCAGATCGAAAAGAGTGTCGAAAAACTCTACGAAGAGATGTACAATGTCGGAGAGAATTACAACCTCGTAAATCTGAACATCAACTATCTTTTATTCCAGCTTATACATCTTGCGAGCGAGCAGGATGACAATGTCAATCAGGAAGAAGTCATTCAGTACATTTCGGAGAATTCCTTCGAGAACTCATTATCGAGAGGAAGCCGCGAGCATATGAAAAACTTCGCGCTTCAGTATGCCGACTATCTCATGAGTCTTCGAAAGAACGTATCGAGGGGTATTTTATCGAGCATCGAAAAAGATATCTCCGAACATTATGCCGAGAACATCTCGCTAAGAAACTTAGGCGAAAAATACTACATGAACAGCTCCTATCTCGGACAGGTATTCAGGAAGAAATACAATGTTTCTTTTAAGGATTATCTTACGAACATAAGGATCAACGAAGCCGCAAAGATGCTGCTCATGTCTGATAAAAAGATCAATCAGATAGCCGAAGAAGTCGGATACATGGACTGCGATTATTTTATCAGGAAATTCATTGAGATCAAGGGCTGTACGCCTTCGAAATACAGAAAGAACAATAACTTAAACTGATCTTTAAGAGGAATCGGATGAGAAACATAGCAATAATCACCGCCAGAGGCGGAAGTAAAAGAATACCGAGAAAGAACATTAAGGATTTTCTCGGAAAGCCTATTATGGCATACTCGATCGAGGCTGCGCTTGAGTCCGGACTTTTTGACGAAGTCATGGTATCGACGGACGACGAAGAGATCGCAAAGATCGCGAAAGAATACGGTGCTAAAGTTCCTTTTTTAAGAAGCGAGGCCACAAGCAACGATTATGCCACTACCAATGACGTGCTTCTTGAAGTTATCGATGAGTACGAAAAAAGAGGAGAGGTCTTCGATCACGGCGTATGCATTTACCCGACGGCTCCTTTTGTAGACGGCGAAACCCTCAAAGAGGCAATGAACGAGCTTATCGAAAAGAAGGCGGAAACGCTCATTCCCGTGGTTCCTTTTTCATATCCTCCGAAGCGTGCGCTTGTTATAAGAAACGAAAGACTTGTTTTCGAATATCCCGAGTTCATGAACACGCGCTCGCAGGATCTCGAGAGCGAGTACCACGATGTCGGACAGTTTTACTGCTTTAATATCGAAGCATTTAAGAAAAACCGCAAACTCATGCAGGGCGACATCGTTCCTTTCATTATTGACGAGATGAAAGTTCAGGACATCGACAACGAGTCCGACTGGAAGATCGCCGAAGTAAAATACAGAACAATCAAAGGAGTATAGGATGAAATCCGGCAGAATCTACGTTTGCCATACCTTTTATCATGTATATGTTTCTTTCTTAAAAGAGTTCGCAAGACCTGAAGAAGAAAGAGGAAATGCGAGCATTGTGCTTTCTTTAATGTCCAACGAATGGGGAGACATCAAAGAGAGAATCCCCCTTTCCGGATACTTTAAGGAAGTTTTCGAGTTCGACGAAAAAAGAGAGACCGAATTTCCGGAACTTGCGAAGTACAAGAAAAACCGTGGAAACATTGTTTTAAACATGATACCCCGTATTATCTTCACTTCAAAATTCGCGAAACTTCAGAAACCTTTCGTTCCGGTGGATTTTAAGAAGTACGAGGATATTTACGTATACTGTGACAACGACCCCATAGGCATTTATCTTAACAAGAACAGGATCCATTATCATGCGATGGAAGACGGCCTTAATTACCTTTCGACTTTCGTCAATGCACTTGCGGATAACAAAGGTCATTTCGGGATCAAGAAATTCATGAGCATGAATTTAAACCTCATCTTCATGCAGGACGGATACAGCAAGTACTGTCTGGACATGGAAGTTAACGATCTGTCACTCGTAAGGGATGATTTCCATAAATATAAAGAAGTTCCCAGAGCAGAGCTCGAGGCAAATATGACAGATGAACAGAAAGCGGTTCTCGTCAGGGTATTTGTCAAAAACATCGATAACCTTAATAAAAGCATCGAAAACACAAAGACCGGCGGAAAAAAGATACTCATTCTTACCGAGCCTCTCTGCACGCTGGATGTAAGAGAGAGGATCTTCAGGGATCTGTATAACGAATATTCACCCGAAGGAACGGTGTTCTTTAAGATCCATCCGAGAGATGAACTCGATTACGACAAAGTTTTCCCCGAAGTCTTTAACTTTGATAAAAAAGTTCCGATGGAAATACTCAATTTCTTTCCGAATCTGCATTTCGATAAAGTGGTCAGTGTTTTTACACAGCTCGGAAGCGTAAAATTCGCGGATGAAAAAGTCTATCTCGGTGTTAAATTTATGGACAAATACGAGGATATATCCGTACACGCAAATATAGTGGAATAATCCGTAAATACGGCATATTTAGTATGCTTTTACCCCGATAAAATACAGGACAAATTTCAAACTGTACTTTATCGGGTTTTTTATTGGATTTTATCGGGTTAAAAAAAAAGATATCAAAAGTATAATAGAAAATACAATTAGCCGTAATAACGGTATAGTTTTATAGGAGGTAAAAAAATGAAAATGAAGAAATTCATTGCACTCGGCATGGCTGGTATGCTTAGTGCGGCAACATTGGTTGGCTGTGACAGCGGTAACGGCGGCGGCGGAACAACTGGTGGAACAGTTACCGGTGGCGGTGACGGTGGAGATAATGGCGACGGCGGTGTCGTAGCAGCAGAAGACATTATCGACTTCACTATGTTCGCAGCAATGGAAGGTACCGAGCTTAACCCTAACAACGACATTCAGGAGATCATCGCTCAGAAGACAGGTGTTAGAGTTAAAGAAACTTGGCTTACAAACCAGGAAGCTGGTGAAGCTATCGGTGCTATGATGGCATCAGGCGATATCCCTGATTTCATCGATGCTGGTAACAAGTTCACAGATATGTATGCAGCAGGTCTCCTTGTAGCTTGGGATCCTTACCTTGAGCAGTATCCTAACCTTAAGGAAATGTATACAGATGCTGAATGGGATCAGTTCCGTATGGCTGACGGTAAGATTTACTGGGCTAACGTATTCAACAATACTTACGGCAAATCCAAAGCTACAGGTCATAACGACGAAGCTTTCTGGATTCAGGTAAGAGTTCTTGAAGAAGCTGGTTATCCCGACATCAATACACTTGATGAGTATTTCGATCTTATCGAAGATTACTACAAGAAACATCCTACATTCGTAGATCCTACAGGAACAGAGCTTCCTATTATCCCTTACACAGTACAGAGTGCTGACTGGAGATATTTCGGTCTCGAGAATCCCCCTCAGTTCCTCGATGGTTATCCTAACGACGGTTCTGTAATCGTTGAAAGAGATACAGGTAAGGTTGTTGACTACAACACAACAGAAACAGCTAAGAAGTACTTCCAGAAGTTGAACGAAGAATACAATAAGGGAATTATTGATTCTGAATTCGCTACACAGAACTGGGACCAGTACATTCAGAAACTTTCCAAGGGACAGGTTCTCGGTATCTGCGATCAGAACTGGGACTTCAACTACGATGTTCAGCCCGCTCTTAAGAGTGCAGGTCTTGACGAACTCGGATGTGAGTACGTTCCTCTTGGACTTACAATGCCCGGTGTTACAGAAAACAGATGGCATACATATGGTGATACACTTAACAACTCTTCAGGATGTGCAGTTACAACAGCTTGCTCAGATCCCGACAGAGCATTCAAGTTCTTAAGTGATATTCTTAACCAGGATATTCATGATCTTCGTTACTGGGGTGTTGAAGGTGTTGACTACCTCGTAGATGAAGATGGTATGTACTACAGAACACAGGAAATGAGAGATCAGCAGAATGATCAGGCTTACAGAGCATCTCATATGTGTCCTTACTCATACATGCCTCAGTGGCTTGGAACAAGCCGTGATGGAAAGAACGCTATGCAGCCTCAGGAACAGGGTTCAGAATTCACAGCATCCTTCTCAGAGCCTCTTAAGAAGTGCTTCGAAGCATACAATGCTAACGGTTATCCTGATTTCATCGGTTCCGTTCAGGAAGAGAATACAGTATGGTTCCCTATGTGGTCATACTCTAACACAATGGGCGATACAACTACATACCTTGAAGATGCAGAAGACGGCAGCTACAGCGAGGGCGATCCTTGGCCTGCAGCTATCGCATGGCAGAAGATGGGTAACTGCAAGCACGAGTGGCTTCCTAAGGTTGTTTCCTCTAAAGACTTCGAGAAGACATGGGCAGATTACATGAACGCATATGCAGCATGTAATCCTCAGGACTTCCTTGATGATATGCAGGGCGAAGTTAACAGACGTATGGGCAAGTAATTCAGCTTACGTTATCTAACTGAAATTAAATTAATTGTGGCAACCATGGTTGTAATATACTGTGGTTGCCATTTTAGAGAAAGGGAGGCACTTGACAAATGACAAATGACGCGGATCAGAATGTAAATGTTGAAAATCCGACTGAATTCGAGAGTGCAACAGATTATACGGAACAGACTGCAGAAAACGGGGAGACGGTGGTTGTAGTCGAAAGTCCGGCGCAGTCAACTGTATCGGATGAAGCTTTAAAGGCAATGGCTAAGAAAAAGAAGATATCCAAGGGCGAGATCAAAAGACAGGCAGTATTGCTTATTTTCTCGTTTATCTTCGTTGTTTACGGAATCGTTTTCTATTATCTTCCTCTTGGCGGATGGATAATGGCATTCCAGCATTTTAAATTAAGAAAGAATTTCTTTGATTCTCTCTTCAATGCAAAATGGGTGTGGTTCAAAAAATTCCAGTTCATGTTTGAATTTGATGTTCTCACACGTGCGGTAGAAGAGACGGGTTCGGTTTTCAAAGCACTTAAAACTTGGGTTGATAATGCGATGTTTATCCGTACCCTCAGAAATACTCTCGGAATGGGTATTTTAAATCTTGTATCTACTTTTGTAATGGCTATCGTATTTGCCATTCTTCTTAATGAAGTAAAAAATAAATTAGGGAAAAAATTGGTTCAGACGATATCATACTTACCTCACTTCCTTTCATGGATCATCGTTACGGCAATCATCAGAGATACATTGTCGAACACAGGTATTATCAATGATATCTTAAGAGCATTTCATATTATACAGCAAGGCGACAGTTACAATTTCTTCATGCACCCGGGGTGGTTCTGGCCGATAGTTGCGATTTCCAATGTATGGAAAGAGACCGGTTGGAACGCGATCATCTATCTTGCAGCTATTACCGCTATCGATCCCTGCCTCTATGAAGCAGCTGATATCGACGGTGCCGGAAGATTCGCTAAGATGAGATATATCACATTACCCGGTATTGCTCCTACGATCATCATCCTTTTGGTTATGAACATCGGTAACGTGCTTAATGCAGGTTTCGAAATTCAGTACCTCTTAGGAAACGGTATTGTACAGAAGGTTTCGCAGACAATTGATATCTACGTTCTTGAATGGGGTATCAGTAAGAGTGACTATTCACTCGGTACCGCTGCAGGTATGTTTAAGAGTGCGGTTTCGATCCTGTTGATCGTAATATCCAACAAGATCGTTAAGAAGACCGGTCACGGAAGTCTGTTCTAAGGAGGTAAGATAGTATGAAATTGAAAAAAGACGAATTTGCCATGAACTATGGCAACTCCCATGGAGACGGCAAAGAACTTACCCCTGATGAAATAAGAAGATTAAAAAGACTTGCCCGTAAAAAAACCATGAGAATGGACGGAGCAGGCTGGGCTTTCGTTATCTGCAACACGATCTTCCTTGTAATATTTACGGTAGTTACACTTTATCCCGTACTTAACACGGTTGCATACTCATTCAACGACGGTCTTGATGCATTAAAGGGTGGTATTTATCTTTGGCCCAGAAAGTTTTCACTTGAAAGCTTTAAAACAGTATTAAATATCTACGGATTCGTAACCGGTGCTAAGATCACGGTTTTAAGAACGGTTATCGGTACATTGACATCGCTTCTTGCAAACGCACTTCTTGCATTTGTAATAAGCCGTAAGAGATTCCTCTTCAGATCCAGCCTTTCACTTTTCTGGATCATTACAATGTACGTTAACGGCGGTATGATCCCCGTAGTTGTACTTTACAAATATCTTGGACTTACAGGTTCATTCTGGGTATACGTTATTCCCGGTATGATCAGTGCCTTCAACGTAATGGTACTCAGAACATACATGGAAGACCTTCCTGATGAACTTGAAGAATCGGCACAGCTTGACGGTGCAGGATATATAACGATCTTCGTTAAGATCATCTCACCTCTTTGTAAGCCGGTTTACGCAACCATCGCGTTGTTCGTTGCTGTATGGCAGTGGAACTCATGGTTTGATGCAATGCTTTATAACAGACTTAAACCTGAGTACACAACACTTCAGTACGAATTGATGAAACTTATGAGTTCCGTATCGCATCAAAGCGGAAATGCAGGATCTCATGCTACACAGGCTGCGGAAAGTGCACAGGTTACTTCCGTCAGCGTACGTTCGGCAGCATCGGTTGTAACAATGGTTCCCATTATCTGTGTATATCCTTTCTTACAGAGATACTTCGTAACCGGACTTACCATCGGTGGCGTAAAAGGTTAACCAAATTTCTACCTATATAAAAAACCCGCTTCGATTCATTTGAAGCGGGTTTTTTAAAACTTGTTCTTTTTGAAAATATTGGTATAATATAATTTCGCAGATAATAAAGCCGTTTTAAGGGCGGCTTTTTCAAATAAATTTTGGCAGGTTTTTTAAGATGAACATATTCAAATTTGACAGTCCCGTAATGAATTTCATAGGTAAGGTGGCGGATATGATAATACTCAATATCCTCTGTCTTATATGCAGTATCCCGATCATTACTTTCGGTGCCGCATTTACCGCTAAATACTATGTGTCGATGAAGATTGTCAGAGGAGAAGAAGGTACTATCATAAAGCCTTATTTCAAGGCATTCGCCGAGAATTTCAAGCAGGCAACGATTGCCTGGCTTATCCAGCTGGCCGTTCTTGCTCTCGTGGTTATGGACTGGTTCTGGGTATTTAACAAGGGACTTTCGGATGTTCACACCATTTATCTTATCGCGATCGTGGTTCTTTCACTTATGTGGATATTCGTTACCATCACGATCTTCCCTTTCTTTGCACGTTTCGAGATGACTCTTTTGGAAGCATTCAAAGGATCGATCATATTCTCATTCCTTTATTTCATTAAGCTCTTTCTTATTGTTGCGCTTGAATTAATGACGTTCATCGCGTGCCTCTGGTACGGCGAATGGCTTCCTTTGATCCTGCTTTTCGGAACGACAACGGCATTTTACTTTTTGAATCTTACGCTTATAAAAGGATTTAAAAAGCTTGAAGCGGGAGTAGAAAAAAGAGAAGCTGAAGAAGCAGAGAAGAAAAAAGAGGAAGAAGAAAAAGAGGGTGCAAAAGAAGATTCAGAAGAGGAAGAAGAACCTCTTATCCTTCGTCCGGATGAGCATACCGTAAGCGGTAAGATCCAGGCAGAAAAAGAGACTATCAAAGCCCTTACTTTCAAAGAAAAACTCGTATTTTTCAAGGATTATTATCTCGGAAAAACGATCATTGTCGTAGTCGTTGCAATCTTTGCACTCTGGTTTTTATACGACGCATTTATCGGCAAGAAGGATATTGTTTATTCCGGCGGACTCCTTTACTGTGAGGTTACCGATGAGGGAAGAGCACTCCTTACACACGATCTTTTAAACGAAATGGTTCCCATTACCGTTAAGCAGAAGAAGGAAGTCAATCTTTCGGATGACCTTTCCCTTGATTTTGTCGAGGGAGAGCATGAGGTTGTTGCGGATGCTTCACAGGATCAGATGCTTGCATCAATGATCATGATCGGTTCATATGATTATTTCTTCATTGATGCGAAACTCATAGACCATTATGAGCAGCTTGACTGTTATAAGGATCTGACGGAATATGTTGAACTTTACAACATATCCGAAGAAGA
>CACZOG010000015.1 GCA_902782715.1 uncultured Lachnospiraceae bacterium
CGATTCTGGTCGGAAGAATAAAAGATAAGAAAAGGATTTTGGACAAATGAAAATTCTGGTAGTGAGTGATACTCACAGATATCAGGGAAATTTATATGAACTTTTCACTCAGCTTGACGATATCGACTATGTTATTCACTGCGGCGATGTCGAGGGCTGTGAGGATGAGATAGAATCGGTATGTGACGTTCCTTTCGTGGCAGTTGCGGGAAATAACGATTTCTGCTCTTTTCTGCCAAGGGAAAGGGTTCTTGAATTCATGGGCCATAAGATCTTTGTGGCACACGGACATACCTACAGCGTTTCAAGCGGTCTTTGGAGAATAATCGATGAAGCCAAAGACAGGGAATGCGACATAGCTCTTTTCGGACATACGCATATTCCGACATATTCAACCGACGGAAGTCTTCAGATAATGAATCCCGGAAGCATTTCGCTTCCGCGTCAGGCATCCAGAAGACCGAGCTACGGGATAATTGAATTAAAAGATGACGGAAGAGCGGTATGTTCTCTTTATGAGATGTAATCGATAATGATTCTTAGTATAAAAACTGTTTTCATGAGATCTAGATGCGGTTCTTCGCATTAAGTTGATTGTTTTCACTGCTAAAATTCACAATAATAGTTTTCATTTTGCATAATCTTTGTGCAAAATCGGCATTGACAAGTTAGTTAAATATAACTATAATACGAGTGAAGTTAGGGAAGCCTAATCAAAAAGCGAGGAAAAATAATGAACACACTCAAAAATGCCGCTATCAAATCCACCGTGAAAGTTGTAAGAGTTCACGGAGAGGGTGCGATCAGAAGAAGAATAATGGATATGGGAATTACCAGAGGAACAGAAATCTTTGTCAGAAAAACCGCTCCTTTGGGTGACCCGATCGAGATATCTTTAAGAGGATACGAATTAAGTCTTCGTAAAGCCGATGCGGATATGATTGAAATAGAATAGATCTGAGGATTAGACATGAGCATAAGAATAGCACTTGCGGGCAATCCGAACTGCGGTAAAACAACACTTTTTAACGCACTTACCGGATCCAATCAGTATGTCGGAAACTGGCCCGGTGTTACAGTTGAGAAAAAAGAAGGAAAACTTAAAAAAGACGAAGAAATAATAGTTACGGATCTTCCGGGAATTTATTCATTATCTCCCTATACTCCCGAAGAAGTTGTTGCGAGAGATTATCTTATAAGAGAGAGGCCTGATGCGATTTTAAATGTTGTTGACGGAACCAATCTCGAAAGAAACCTTTATCTGACCACGCAGCTTACGGAAATCGGTATTCCCGTTGTTATTGCCATCAACATGATGGATGTTGTTAGAAGAAACGGAGACATCATAGATTTCAAGATCCTTTCTAAAAAGATGGGCTGCAAGGTAATTGAAGTTTCAGCCATCAAAAATGAAGGCATCGAAGAAGCGATAGATGTTGCGATAGAGGCAGCAAAGGAAGGAACTCACGTTCCATATCATGTTTTCAGCGGTGCGGTTGAACATGCGCTTGCACATATCGAGGAAGTTACTGTTCATGATCTTCCCGAAGAACAGCAGAGATGGTATGCGATCAAGATCTTTGAACGTGACGAGAGAGTATTAAAAAAATTAGATATTCCCAAAGATACACTTGATCATATCGAAAAAGATATTCAGGCTGCAGAGAGAGAACTTGATGACGATGCAGAAGGAATCATCGCGAATGAAAGATATGTTTATATAGGTGCGGTCTGTGATCTTTGTTACAGAAAAAAGAACAAAGGAAACCTTACCGTATCCGACAGGATCGATCAGGTTATTACGGGCAAATGGCTCGGACTTCCCGTTTTTGCGATAATAATGTTCCTTGTATATTTCTTATCCATGGCACCCAAGGCGCCCGGAACATTGCTTACAAACTGGGCCAACGACGGACTTTTCGGCGAAGGATGGAGCCTTTTCGGACTCTGGGTTCCTTCAATTCCTGCCGTTGCAGAAGCCATACTTGTTAAGATCAACTGTGCATCATGGCTTCAGAGCCTCATTCTTGACGGAATAATCGCAGGTGTCGGATCCGTTCTCGGATTCGTGCCTCAGTTAATGGTACTTTTCTTTCTGCTTTCATTCCTGGAAGCATGCGGATACATGTCGAGGATCGCATTTGTTTTAGACAGGCTTTTTAGAAAGTTCGGCCTTTCCGGTAAATCATTTATTCCCATCCTTGTAGGAACGGGATGCGGTGTTCCCGGAATCATGGCATCAAGAACGATTGAAAATGAAAAAGACCGTCGAATGACGGTTATGACAACAACATTCATCCCATGCGGAGCCAAGGTTCCTTTCATATCCATGATGGCGGGAGCGCTTTTCTCAGGTTCTCCTTTAGTGGCGATCGGTGCATATCTGATCGGTGTATTTGCCATCATAGTATCCGGCGTAATGCTTAAGAAAACCAGACCTTTTGCAGCTAAGCCATCGCCTTTTGTAATGGAGCTTCCTCCTTACCACATGCCGACCTTTTCAAACCTTATGAAGGCCACATGGGACAGAGGCTGGTCTTTTATCAAAAAAGCCGGTACGGTAATCCTTCTTTTTACTGTTGTTATCTGGTTCCTTTCAAACTTC
>CACZOG010000016.1 GCA_902782715.1 uncultured Lachnospiraceae bacterium
ATTTCCTTTCTCGCCTGCAGCCAAGGTATGAAACTATCTAAAACATTAGACAGTTATTTCAATCATATTACCCTCAAATGCACATATGCAGGACTCATAATATCCGTCCCCTGTGGTTCTTGGACCTCTTACAATTTCATATCCTGCTTCTTTAAACCTGTCCGTTATTTCGTCTACTTTTTCTTTGCTTCCTACAGAAAATGCCATGTGTGAATATCCCATGCGATCAAGCTCTTTGGTCGAATCGGCCACACCCGGTTTATTCATGATCTCAAGACGCGCGCCATCTTCGAAAGAAATAAAATAAGATCTGAAACCGGTCTTTTCATTATGATATCCCTCGTTGGAAACACCACCCAAAAATGATACAAAGAATTCCTTTGCAGCCTCTAAATCATTTACAAAAATTGAAACATGCTCTATTCTGGTTTTCATTTAAATAATCCTCAAAACGATTTCTTATTTGCTCAATTACATTTTTATCATCAAGGAAGTCCCTAAAAGACACCATTTTATAGCCTTGTCCTTCCTCTCCGAATTTTATGCTTTCTATTTGGCTGTCACTGATTCCTGCAACCATAAAAACGGATTTTTTACCGGGCTTTGTAATACTGTCATAATATTTTACCCATACTACATTTGATTCGGGAATATCAATATTCAGTTCTTCCCTGACTTCCCTTCTCATTGTTTCATATGGAGATTCTTCATTTTCCCGCCCGCCGCCGGCTAAATCCCACATATTCGGATAAGGAATGTTCGGTTTATTATCTCTTAAAATGGTTAATACTTTATCTTTATTTATAAGAGCTACTTTTACACCTTGGAAGGTTGATTCATTCATCTTTCCGTCTCACCGTTCTGTAATTTATGAATTCCTAATGTTCAATATTTATACCCATCAGGTATTCGAATGAATTCCCGAATATGCTCATCGATGGGTCTGCAATTCCCGATTTGTTATTTATCATTTTCTTCTGAGGCAAGAATTTCCGCCTCTTTTATTTCAGCTCTTTTGATCATAAATACCTTTCATTAGACATTGCTTAACACATTTACCGTTATAGTTTCTTCGCTATTTGTAATAATATTTGGGGGATGGCATTAAAACGTGATTCATTGTATTTATCTTTTTGCTCTTTTGTACGAAGCACCAAGGATTCTCCCGTGGCAGAATTATCCGAAACCACCAAAAGAGCTGCGGAAGGCTTCTCTAAAAGATCCGCCATCAGATAGAATGACGATGTTTCCATCTCGATCAGACTGACATCAAAACTCTTAATAAAATCCATATGTGCATACTCGCACAAAACCGTGTCCGTACAGAAAACCGGTGCCTGTTTTATTTCATAACCCATTTCATTTATCAGTCCCATCACTTTTAAAACATATTCAGTATCATTTGGGAAAACCTTTCCAAATGGCTTATATTCAGTAATATCTTCTAAAAGATAGCCGTTGGCAAGATTTCCCGAAATGCAAAAGGAAGGAGTGCATAATGCTCCCACACCTATATCTTTTGTAAGCGATCCGACCGCCCCAAGGAATATCAGTTCATCAAATTCAAGAACCGCACACATGGACAATTCATCTATGAGTGAACACGCTCCGGGGCTCGTCTGTATCCAGGCAATAAGAAAGCCGTCTCCTTTGACCTCATATCCCGAGATATAAGAATGTTTTGCAGTGCATGTGATCTCAACATCAAATCCCTGCATTAACTTAGTGGGAGTCCATCCGGGTGCAACAACAAGAATATCGTAATGTTTATTTGCACTTAACCCAAACTCAACAAAAGCCGCCGTGTTATAGTCGCTTGTGGTTTTATCCGCTTCAAATATATCTTTAAGACGCTGTTTCATTTTCTTTCCTCAATAAACCGGCTTTTATTTTTTATATTCCGCGAAAAAAAATAAAGGCAGATCATCATTCTTATTCATTCCGTCATAGACTTTAGGCTCGTCAGTATGAACGAGAGTGAATCCGGCATCAGATGCCATATTCAGATAATATGATAACGGGCGATGGAAATGCCCTGTTTCTCCCCAGAAATGATTAGTCGAAAAACTCGGAGTAATGTAAGAAGAAATCAGTTTACCGATAACATTTTCTCCTTCATCTTTTCTCCACTCACCGTTAAAAAAAGCCGGATGAGTTATGGAATAATATAATATTCCTCCGGGTTTAAGAATCCTGTAACATTCTGAAAAAACATTCTCCGGATTATCTATATCCATAAATACCTGATTTGAGAAAACCATATCAAAAGATTCCGTATCATATGGCATTTGGGCAGTAATATCAGACACCTCAAAGAAGCATTCGGGAAACTTCTTCCTGGCGATGTCGATCATAACCTGCGATCCGTCTGTTCCGATCGGACATCCGCCGATGCTTTTAAAATAATCGGTATAATATCCGTATCCGCATCCCAGATCCAGAATTTTCTCACCGTTAAACTTCTTGAATCTTTCTTTTATTATTTTTTTATTGGCATTTGCATACAGTGACTGTTCCTGCTCTTTCGCAAACTTTTCTGCGGCACTATCCCACTGTTTAATGATCTCTTCACTCATTTTTGATCTTTGCATCGTCCGTTTCACCGATATAAAATGTTTCTCCAAAGAAGGTAGTCGCTTCACCGGTTTTAGGATCAACATAGACCCAGTCTATTGTGGCGGTGTGAGACTCATCCTCATTTACCACAGATTCATATATATGATATGCATAAATTCCGTCTTCTCCGATATGATCAAGAATTGTGTAAAAAGGAGGTTTCGTACACGTATACTTTTTGGCAAGGAATTCGCGGATCGTTTCCTCATCATACAGGTTTTCTTCTGCGTTTGATCCTTCTATAACTGCATCATCTTTGGTTACTTCTTCAGACGGATCCGCAGCATTATCATCATGACCGTCATCTTCCGTTTCCGGTGAGTCATTTACTGCCGGACTGTTCTCAACCGGAATATCCACGTACGATACTTTGTTTTCTTTTAAAGAACATGCAGAAAAAACCAGTGTAATCATCGAAAAAAATACTATCGAATACTGCTTTATCGCTTTCATTCAATCACCTGTTTTCATGCTTATAAATCGCAGTTTTAATATACTACCATACTTCTCGGATCGAGTTTTCTTTTCCTATCCCTGAAATCAAATTTAGACTTGCTGCCACTCTTTATCTTCACCTTTTCATAAAAGTATTCTGTATAAGAACCAAGGAGTCCGCCGGCAAGATTTTCCGTTTTGGTCATATCGCCTTCGGCATTATAATAATTTATAGTCACACATTCGGTAAGAATGGCATCCGATCCGTCTCCGTAACCCTCAGGCGAAATCCATTTTTCTGAAATGATGCTCTCTTTCTCCAGGTAACCTCCTGTTGAATATTCATATTTCGTTTCGGTCGTGTTCGACAGCTTATAAATATAATCTATAACCCTGTTCTGGGAGTCATATGTATATTCTTCTGAAGTAAGCACTTCGTTTTTACCGGCTTCTACTTTATAAGTTTCTTCTTTGATAAGATTCCCGTGTGTATCATATTTTTTCTCGGTGAAAAATCTTAATTCATCGAAAGGACCGTAAGTGTAGATCGTTGTTTTATTGCCTTCTACAACTGTCTCAACTATGAGATCGACCATCTCAGACCCATCAGCTGAAGTTAAGGTTCTCTGGATCATTTCACCTTCAGAGTCATATAAATACTCGTAAATATTTTCAATATCATCTTTATCATCATAATCCGTTTCGATCTGTTTGGTCAGATTTCCCGATTCGTCATATTCATACTCGACAACATAATGATACGCATCCAAAGACTCTTTTCTGACCATTGATCCTTCTTCGTTATAATCAATTTCCAGTTTAACAGACCCGTCACTTGCATATTGATATTCTTTACTGATGATTCCGTTTACATCAAACTCTTTTAAAGACTCAAGTTCATCCCTGTTGTTATACACAGACTCGGTGAAAGTGCCCGTTTTATCATATACACGCTGTGTGGATGAATACGGATACCCGTTATGGTATTCGCACTCATTGAGTATATTTCCGTCTTTATCATATTCATACGAATACTCGGTAAAACTCATAAGACCGCCATCCGGATAATATGTACAATGTCCGGCATATAATTTCTTTTCTTCTCCTGAACATGCAGCGAGACTGAGCATAAGAACTGCCGATAATAATACACACGAAAACTTCTTCATCATCCCTCCTTAATATTGCTCCCCTTAAACTCTTTTTGATGATTAAAATACAATTCTTCCGTAGCAATAGCCATCTTTGTGACGGCAAACTCGCATCTTTTCGGATCAGGGTAAATATACCAGGTATCCTCGAGAGTGTTTAGATCCACACAATCGCCGAATTTGCCAAGGTATTCATACTCAATATGGCATGAATACAGTGAAGGAACGGTCTTTTTCATCTCAAAAGGATCGCCGTCGGTATCCGTACCCTTAACAAGGAAACCGTTCATATCATGAACCATTGTTCCTTCTCCGAGATAGATAAACTTCTTCGCATTGGGCAGAGTATCAACCTTTACAGTCAGTTCACCCGATGAATATGTTCCGTTCTCGACTTCTTTGCGAACGTTTGCTCTTTCCCATTCATACCAGTCGGGAATATGCGAAAACTCGGTTTCTCCTTCTTTTGCCTTCAGCTCACTAAGTTCACTCATCTCCCATTCTTTGCCGCAGGCATTGCATTTAAGTACTATTCCATCGGATGACATCTTAAATTCCGTCATGCAGTTCGGGCACTGGTATAAAACTTTATGTAAACCTTCTGCTCTTTTCTTATAAGTAATTCTGATTCCCCTTTCCTTCTGCCAGGCGAAATCATCATATTGAAAAGCTTCAACTATTTTTTTATTAATATTCTCAACTGATTCGCTCTGTACCTCTTCCGCCGTAAAAAGAAGCTTAAATTCAGCCTCCGTGGGATGAACGTTTCTGTCATGCAGATTCCAGAAAGGTGAATTTACATGGTGGCCATGGCAGATAAGAACTACAACAGGCGCTTTTAATAGTTTACATAACTTGCCAAGCGATTCGGGAAGAACCGCAGTCGTTCCGCACAGAGAATACCTGGCTTCAGGATAAATAACTGCTACATCTCCGTTTTTTATCGTATGTATCAGCTGTTTAACAAGAATGATATCATTCGTGAATTTTCTTTTGCATATACAGCCCACATCACGAAGCAGTTTCTCTCTTCCGATAAAACCATCGATCGCAACCACATAATTGGCTCTCCATGGAAATATTGCTTTCGTGGCAACTTTAAAATCCATAAAAGCATTATGATTGCACAACAAAACAAAAGGAGGTTTCAGCTCCTCTGTTCCGATTTTGGCAAGCTTGTTCTTATGCTTCCATACATCAGGCATACTGAGAATGTATGTAAGCGGCCTGAGAAACCACCTGGTTCTGACAGGTGGTTTCTTCATGTCGAATCTTTCAAAATTCTGCATTATTCGTTACTTTTCCTTTTAATAATCTCTGCTTAAAAGCTTTGATCTTTGCTCCGTAGCGGCTGGACATTATCAATCCCGCAAGCATGATCCCGAGTGCCGCACCCTGTGCGATATCGGATGCTATTCTTACATACGCATAGTCTGCATAAAATGCCGAATCTTTTACGATCATAAATATTACGAACACCAGCATTCCGACTGCATTGCATATTCTGACGCGCTTATGGCATTTTTCAGCCTCCGTATTGGTATAATCCACTGCCTGTAAAACTGTTTCTTTGATTTCTTTATCCATAGTTTTTTTCCTTTCTCCGTTTAAAATATCCCGAAGATCGATTTCATAATAATCGGAGATCTCTATTAAAATATCCAGATCCGGCATATTGTTTCCGTTCTCCCATCGGGACACTGTCCTGCTTGATACATAAAACTTTTCCGCAAGCTGTTCCTGCGTGATTCCTTTTTCTTTTCTAAGCTCTTTTAAAAATCCGCCAATCTTTTTCTGGTCCATGAGCTCTTGGTCCTCCTTTCGGGAAAATCGTATCAAATCAACCGGACATAGAACACGACATAAAACGGGAGTTTGCCGTATTTTCAAAACAAGACATACCTTGTCGTGTGGATAAAAAAATCATCTAATCAATTATAACAAAAAAAGCAGCGCTTATGCACTGCTTTTATCTAGACTTTTTCATGTTAAATCATTTATTCGGAAGGGTCCACATCCGAAACTTCAAGATCAAGCGAAGGTCCGCCTTCGGGCGCCGGCTGGGCATTGGCAAAATCTATCGGATCTTCCTGCTCTTCAGTCGATTTTTCTTCGTCATCCCAAAGCGATTCGTCTTCTTCATGTTCTTTGGCCATGATCGCCATATTCTTAGCCGCCATATATAATTTGAAATTATACTTCATCAGCCTTTCTTCATCCTGCGGAGGAACTATATCGCCTTTCATGATACGGCGTGCCGTTTCCATTATTTTCATTTCTTCTGCAGCCGACTGCTCGGCGGCATCGCTCTGCTGTTCGGCAACTTTCATATTGGCATATCCGGCTATCAGTTCCGCAAGTTCACCCTGATATTCCATGTACTCCTGTGCCTGCTTCTCAAGTGCATTATATGATAATTCAAGCGTGGCAGCTTCTTCATTAAACTTATCCGCTTCGTGAGGAAAAAGTCTTGCATTTTTCTCTGCTTCTTCCTTGGCCATGCGCTTCTCATGCGCAGCCTGTGAAAACTTATGATACTGCTGATAATAAGCCTTACCTGCTTCTCCCAAAGTCGTTACTTTCATGGTGTTTACCTCCGTGTAAACATAATACTCCTAATTTTTTTATCGGCATTATCTTTTATTATTCAACCTTTTTTTCTTTAAGATTTAAAATGACAACCGCTGCCAGAATAAGTATTATTCCAAGACCTGAAAGGACCGCTAAAGGCTCGTGAAAAACCGTAATTCCGAAAAGTGTCGCCACCATGGGTTCTACAGTCGCAAGTATTCCGGCCTTTCCCGCTTCCATACGCTTAAGTCCGAGCGTATATAAAAGAAAAGG
>CACZOG010000017.1 GCA_902782715.1 uncultured Lachnospiraceae bacterium
TATAAAGTAATGATCTCCCAGTGCAAGATAAATCCCGATAAACTTTTTAAGATGTATAAGGATTCAGTTGCAGGTTTCGAAGGGAACACAAAGCTTATTTCCAAACTTGGTAAGGGCATCGAAGTCGCACTTCCTGATGAGAATATCATCCTGGAAGGCTTAAAAGAGATCACCTATGACGAAAAATCCTGGGAAAAAGAATAATATAAACCGAGAAGATAATAAATATTTATACATAAAACAATAGAATTTATATATTTATATGGATAATATATCTACTTACAAATTTATAGCAGAAGAGGACGATCTAAGACTTGATGTGTTTTTAAGTCAGGTTTATCCCGAAGCTTCAAGAACATATCTTCAGAAGCTCATCAAGGACGGCCTTATAAAAGTCAACGATAAAGAGATCACCAAATCCTCATATAAGATAAAGGAAGATGATGAGATAGTATTAAATGTTCCCGA
Source organism: uncultured Lachnospiraceae bacterium (assembly GCA_902782715.1). Taxonomy (GTDB): domain Bacteria; phylum Bacillota; class Clostridia; order Lachnospirales; family Lachnospiraceae; genus UBA3766. The sequence goes on from CACZOG010000017.1 coordinate 469, forward strand.
TCCCATTCCTTTAGAGATCCTTCCCGAAGATATTCCGATTGATATCATATATGAAGATGAAGATTTCCTGATCGTTAATAAGCCTAAAGGAATGGTAGTTCATCCCGCACCCGGACATTTGTCTGGAACTTTGGTAAATGCCGTTATGTATCATTGTAAGGATAATCTTTCCGGAATAAACGGTATTTTAAGACCCGGGATCGTTCACAGAATAGATAAAGATACTTCAGGTTCACTTATCATATGTAAAAAAGATTCTGCACACAGATTCATCGCAGATCAGTTAAAAGACCATTCGATCACTCGCATATATTACGGAATAGTTACAGGTCATTTAAAGGATTCTGAGGGCACTGTAGACGTTTATATGGACAGGGATAAGAATGACCGTAAAAAGATGTCTGTATGCGATAAAACGCACGGAAAGCACGCTGTAACGCATTATAAGGTTATAGAAAGCTTTGACGGATACGATTTAGTCGAATTTAAGTTAGAAACCGGAAGAACTCATCAGATCCGTGTTGCAATGAGTTATTTAAACCGTCCGATTCTCGGAGATTACATTTACGGAGCAAAGTCAAACAAATTTGGTATAGCAGGTCAGGTTTTACATGCAAAAACGATCGGTTTTATTCATCCGACCACCAAAGAATATGTTGAGTTTGAAGCTCCTTTAAATGATGAGTTTGAGAACTTGTTAAGTAAACTGAAATTATAATATAATGTAATTACGAGGAGGGTTTGCTTATGGAAAATTATATTATCACAATCGGAAGACAATACGGTTCCGGAGGGCATGAGATAGGAGAGAAGCTTGCAGAAAGACTGGGTATTAAATTCTATGACAACTCTCTCATCGACCGCGTTTCCAAAGAATCAGGCCTTTGTAAGGAAATTATCATGGAACATGATGAAAAACCCACATCAAGTTTCCTTTATAATCTGGTTACGGATCCTTATTCCATAAGTTTTAACCGTGGTTCCGTTACAGACATGCCTTACGGACAGAAGATTTTCCTTGCTCAGTTTGATACGGTTAAAAAGATAGCAAATGAAGGTTCCTGCGTTATCGTCGGCCGATGCGCCGATTATATCCTTAAAGACTATGAAAATCTCGTAAGATTATTCATCTATGCAGATAAGGACTTCCGCCTCGACAGGATCCGCAAGGAACATCCGGAACTTTCCGAAAATAAATTAAATGATCTTCTTGATAAAAAAGATCGTTCGCGTGCAAGTTATTATAATTATTATTCAGATACCAAATGGGGACATTCAAACTCATATGATCTATGTTTAAAGTCCTCAAAAACAGGCATTGACGGTGCTGTGAAGGTCATAGAAGATTACATCCAACTATTCGCAAAAGAATAATTTAACGCAGAGTTAAGCCAATATTTTAACTAAAAAGCATAATTTAACGCGGCTTAACTGCTGCGTTAAATTATAATATATTTAGTATTTATGATAATATATTACTTATAATATACATTTATTGTTATAAATAATCTTATCTTATATTTTGTTTTATTTTCATCACATAAAAAAGTCTGCATTAAATTGCAGACTTTTTATTAATATAAAACACATATTTTTATTTATTCTTTTTTATCTGATTATTATTCAGAATTATCTTTATTTTCTTCGGATTTGTTTTGATTTTCGGAATTTACTTTTTTATCTGTAATTTCTTTGTTTTCTGAAGATTCTTTCTTTTTATTTTGTTTTTCTTCCTTAATTTTCTTTTTTTCTGCTTTTAATTTAAGTTTTTCTTCCTTTTTACGAGCCAGTATGACGCTTGGAAGTTCTTTAACGACAAAATCCTTATTATCAAGATCTATATGATCCAGATAGATATAATCATCGGTATTTTTCGATAATTCTTTATTTTTTAGCGTAATATCAAGCCATGACTGTATCAATGTGTAAATTACGGCCATTAAAGGAACACCGATGATCATTCCGGGGATTCCCCAGAAGCCGCCGAATACCGTAATTGCGAAAATAACCCAGAAACTTGAAATTCCCGTTGATGAACCGAGAATCTTGGGTCCTATGAAGTTTCCGTCAACCTGCTGCAAAATAACAACGAAAATAAGGAAATATAATGCATGTGCAGGATTGATCACCAAAAGTAAAAGCAAACATGGAATCGCACCGATAATGGGTCCGAAAAACGGGATTATATTGGTTACGCCTATAATTAAAGCAAGCAAAACCGGATATTCGATACGTATTATCGTACATCCTATGAAGCATAAAACGCCTATGATCAGTGAATCAACAATCTTTCCTATGATAAATCCGGCAAATTTGTCGCTTGCCATACGCGTATTTTTAATGATGATATTGCCGTTTTTAACGTTAAAGATCGAATAAACGATCTTCTTTGCCTGTCCTTTGAAAAGTTCCTTTTTGGACAATACATAAATTGAAATGATAAAACCGATAACGAAGTCTTTTAAAGCTTTAAAGATCGTAAGCAAAATTACTGATGATTTCGAAGCTAATGATGTAAGCCAGGGAACCAAAGTTGTATCTGTCCAGTTATCGATAATCTCTTCATTTTCTTTTATATAATTACCGAGATATTTATAGATCTCGGGGTATTTTTTCGTCAGTCCGTCAAACCAGGCAAGGAAATTTTCCTTATATTTAGGGAATAAGATCGAAATATTGACAATACTTTCTGTGATCTGAGGAATAACCGCAATTATAAAGCACGCAGCAAGGATAAATATAACAAGATAAGAAAATACCATGGAAAGAACTCTGTAAAGATTCTTCTTCCATTTAGGAAGGAAACGTCTGTCACAGGCTTTTTTGTCAAAAATCGAAAAAACAGAGGTTTCAAACCATTTCATTAAAGGATTTACCAAAAATGCAATGATGAATCCCAGTATGATAGGCAGACAGATCTTTACGAGTGTTACTGCCGCATTTCTGATAGCCAGATTATTCTGTAAAAGGAAATTAAACAATACCGTAATGGACAGAACGACCAATGCGGTTGCACCCCAGTATAAATATTTTTTATCCCATTTGAATTTCATGTCCGACCTCCGGTGCAAAAACTATTACTAAACCAGTTTACTTAAATAGAATTCTTTAGACTTTTCATTTTGTTGATTATGGAAAGCTTTTAACGGCGATTTTTCTTCAATCAACTGCTTACATTCGTCGAAACTCTGATTTATGACTTCTTCGTTAAGGGTTCCTTCAAGAAGTTTTATCTCCATTGTATTAATCTTATAACTTAATGTACATTCAAGTGTCTGCAGATCTTTTAATGAAACCATAAGTTCTTTGGCTTCATCAATATTACCTTCGATCAAAAGATACATAAATCTGCTTTCATATAAAACACCATCAAGCATCTTATATTTGGATATGTAATTCTTATATGTTACATCAAAAATCCCGTAAAGTTTCTCTGCTTCGTCTTTCATTCCGAGTCTGTAATATGCATTAAATAAAATATCACAGAAATTCACAAAAAGTGTTGTACTGTTCTGAGGAGCTTTACCCGAATCGATCCTTAATGATCTGCTTAACTTTTCAAGATCCACATCTTCCAATAATTCAATAACACCCGCATGGTCGTCATGAAAATTTTTTTCAATGGCAAGATAATTTAAACATAAAAGATAATTTGTGCTTTCCTTGTTCTTGGAGTTTTTCTTAAGATTTTTAACAAGCTCATCGTGAAGTTTTTCACTGAATCCGATATTATTTAATTCATCGATTATAAACTGCTGGAATTTAAGCTGCTTAAAAGTAAGTATCGCTACAGCAATAAATGAAATAATGAAAATAAGGCATATTGCCAAAATACAGATGATTTTTGTCGTTCTGGAAATCATTTCTGAATATTCGGGGAATATGATCTTTAATACGCCGATTCCGGTCCCTATTATTATGCCCAAAACTATGCAGACTGCAAATAATACTATTGTTTTAATCAGTTTTTTACTCATATCATATCCTGTTGTTTTATTTATTATTGCACAAATACATTTTATCATAAGAACAGCATAATACAAATAAAATGTAAGTTTTTTAATGTAAAAGAGTTAATTATTTTATTCAAAAATCTTCATATATGATATAATCAAAAATGGATTTAAGACTTCGTTAAAACATTAATATATATGTTCTGAAAGGTTTGATTTATGAAACTTCAGCAAATAATGTCCAAAACGAGAAAAGCTTTGGACGACTACTCCATGATCGAAGAAAATGACGTTATAGCAGTCGGGATCTCCGGAGGCAAA
>CACZOG010000018.1 GCA_902782715.1 uncultured Lachnospiraceae bacterium
ATGCCGAGAGATATAAAGCTTGTCTGCAGAAAAAGCATTTTTAATTTGCTCATAAATCAAGCCTCCTTTTGATCTCCTTAACGTAACTTCTGGAGATCACGATTTTTTCACCGTTAAGCATTGAAGCTTCCATACGACCGCTCAAGTCGGATTTTACGCTTTTTATTTTTTTGAGATTAACGATCATGGATTTGGATATACGAAGAAAATAAGAGCCGAGACTTTCCTCGAGTTCGTAGAGTCTCAACTTCGATTCGTAGCAGTTTTCCTTTGTGTAGACAAAGGTTCTTTTATCGACGGATTCAATATAATAGATAAAAGATATTTCAAGAAGAACGGTCTTTCCGTCCTTAAGAAGCGCAAGTTTCTTAACCCCGCCTTCAAGAATCTCCATGGCCGCTTTTATATCGTCCGTTTCGTTAACGGCTTTGATAAGTGCTTCTTCCTTGTCGGAAGAATCCACCTTCTCAAGTATTACACGCATTTATGCCTCATCCTCCAGAGCCTCATTTATCTCGGAAAGCGTAAGGGTGAAGATGAATTCCGTTCCTTCGCCTTCGGTACTGATAACATTTATGTTTTCGCCGTGTGCACGAATGATCTCACGGGTTATCGACAAGCCGAGTCCCGTGCCTTTTTTATCTTTGCCTCGGGACAGGTCGGTTTTATAGAATCTGTCCCAGATCTGATTTAAGCTGTCTTTGGGTATACCGATGCCCTGGTCTTTTACGCTTACAAAGACCTTTTTATGCTTTTCCTTGGTTTCAACGAAGATAGTCGAATCCTTGTTGCTGAATTTGATGGCATTGTCCAGTAAATTGTACAGAACCTGCTGGATCTTCGACATGTCGCCTTTAACGAAAAGCTGTTCTCCGGTCAGTGTCAGATCGATGGAGATTTTCTTTTTCTGACATGCACCCTCGAAGGTTGCGAGAGTATTTCTGATGACCGTGTTGATATCGAAATCACCGATCTCGAGGATCATTCCCTCGGTATTTAAGTTGTTTAATGTAAGAAGGGAATTGGTAAGTTTGATAAGTCTGTCTGATTCGTTGGATACGATCTCAAGGTATTTGTTATGCATCTCGGGCGGAATCGTTCCGTCGAGCATTGCCTCGGAATATCCTTTTATGCTGGTTAAGGGCGAACGGAAGTCATGGGAGACGTTTGCAACGATCTGCTTCTGGTTGTCTTCTCCCTTTGAGAGTTCGTTTGCCATGTAGTTAAGCGATGCCGCCAGATAGCCGAGTTCGTCCTCGGAGTCGATCTGGAACTGATAATGAAGGTTTCCGGAAGCATATTCCTCGGTTGCCTTGGTGATCTTTCTTAAAGGTCTGTATACGTTGCTTGTAAAGAAAATAAGAATGATGAGCGAGAGAACGAAAAGGATCACAAAAAGATAATATGAGATCGCAAGAAGCTTCTCGGAAAGAAGTCTTATTTCGGCAATGCTTTTATGAATGACCACATAGCCCTGAACCTGATAGCCGTTGTTAATGGGTGCGAAAACACTTAACACGTCTTCATCAAAAGTTCCGTAGAAATTTCCCACGGTGTAATAAACACCGGTATTGTCGGTGGAATTAAAATTCTCAACTGTGATCGGATTTTCTACATCCACGGGAGAATCGGAAGAAAGTACGATAAGACCTGAGGGGTTCATGATCCACAAAGTTGCATCAAGGTAAAGATCCAGGTAATCCAACTGGAATTTAACTGATTCCAGACTGGTCTCCGAATTGTAGAGATCTTTTGCATACGTGTCCGCAACGATAAGAGCTTCCTTATAGAGTTTGTCGGCTTCCGTTTCGGTAACGAGTCTGTTTATCGCTCTTGAGATAAAGGTTGCGACAACGAGAAAACCGAATAACGCAAAGAGAAGATATGCAAATATGAATTTGGTATAAACAGTTTTCTTCATCTTTTACTCCGAAAGGGTTACTTTGATATCCATATCGAGATATGTGTCTCCGCTCGGACGCATAATTGTTACCACAATGTTATCGCCGGGCTTATATGTAAGGAGTTCCGCTTCGTAATCGAGAACGCTTGAGATCAGTGCATCGTTGATCGCAGTAATGACATCGCCTTTATGGATTCCCGAATCCATTGCGGGAGAATCCATTTTGATATCGGTGATATACGCGCCCATGGGAACGTTGTAATAATTTCTTGCCACAGTCGGAACATTGGTCACGCTTACACCCATGTGAGGGCGGGTTACGTCATTGCAAAGGTCTTCTACAAGACCGCTTAATTCCGTGATTCCGATGGCCGAAACAAGATTCCTGTATTCGCTCCGGTTATATTCCTGATTGATGATTCCGACGATCTTGCCGCTTTTGTTTATAAGAACTCCGTCCGCATCGGAAGAGCCGTATATATCGGTTGTGATAAGAGCAAAGTTCTGGTCCCAGCCGTTTATTTCCGAACCCGTGGAGGTGATGACTCCGTAGCCGATGGAGGAACCGTAGCCCAAAGGATCGCCGATGGCAATAATGAGGTCACCGGTCTTGCAGGTAAATTTTGAATTACCCCATGCGGCATATTTTATGGCACTTTTGGTAGTGTCGGGAATGTTTGCCAAAGGAACGGTAAGGATCGCGAGGTTGGAATTTTCGTCCACCGATTTAACCGTTGCGGTGCATTCCTGTGTCGTAAAAAACGAAACGACGATCTCGTTTGCATCACCGATTATATTCGCCTTTGTAAGTATAAAAAGATCCGTTCCGTTGTCTTCTATGATGATTCCCGATGTACGGGTCTTGTTTTCATAGGAAGTGTTAAGCCAGTTGGTTTTATCCTGAATTCCGATAACGGATACCAGGGACTTGTTGGTTTCGTTCGCAAGTGTTCTCATCTTGGAATAAATACCCTGATAATCATCGATATCGGGTTCATAAGCGGCGATCGCTTCCGCGATCATTGCCGTCTCCTCTTCGGGATCGTATACGGGCTGCTCAGTCTCTTCGGGAACTTCTTCTTTTATGATCATGTCTTCGGGAAGGATCTCTTCCGTGGTTTCCTGAAGATTTAAATGTATTTTCTGAACATCCTGCTCTTTTTTGAAGCCGTCGAGTGCGCCTTTTTCAAAGAAGAAAAAGATAAAACAGGCTACGAGTGCAAACGTAACCGCAAGAGTGATGGTAAGAAGCGACTGCTTGAAAACCTTTCTTTTATTAATTGGACGTTCTTTTATTTTTTCCCGTAAAAAGGTATAGTCGTCAGTTTCGTGATTTGAATGCTGTTCGCTCATAATTCCCCTCTTTTTTCGAAATTACGTACGTTTATATGATAAAATATAAATCGAACATTTACAAGTTTTCTAATATAATCCGGGAAAATGCCGAAATATACTTTGCAAAGTCAAAAGGAGACTCAGATGATTCATTTATATACCGGAAAAACCGCTGAAAATCAAAATGTTTCCCCCGCGTTCCAAAAGAACGATGACGAGGTCAGAATCATAAAATCTTCGGAAATGGCCGTTCAGGTCACATCCGGCAACAATTTCATGTCATTATATTCGAATCAGGGTAAAGATGCAGGCGACTTCTCTAAAGAAGCCGTTAATTTTGATCTGCGCAATAACCTTGATTACATGACTGTAATGTCCAACACGATGAGCCGTGAAGATTTCAACAAGATGATGGATGACGGATGCTCAATCGGCGATATGGAAAGCGCAGAGAGTATAACGACACTTGACAGGATCAAGGCTAAAATGGCTGAAAACGGAGTGATCATTGAAGGCTTTAACGATGATCTGTCCGTTGATGATATAGAGGAAGCGACAGGTTCAAGAGGTGCTGCGGAAGCACTTAGAAAAGAATTCAGAGAAAGAGATCTTACACTTAATAAAGAAGATCTTGAGAAAATAGGCGACATATTCAAAAAGGCATCGGAGATCACTCAGATCACCGACGGCATGTGTGATTACGTATTAAGAAATGCACTGGAACCCACCATTGACAATCTTTACAGAGTAAGATATTCCGCAGCCGAAGTTCCTTTTAACGAAGGCGGATATTTCACCGATGAATACGGACATATCGTAAAAGACTCGGGAGAGGATCTAAGCGATTCCGCATATTTTTCGGGAAAGATAAAAGAAATGTCCAAAGAGATCGGTGCAGACGAATCTGAAGAGGAAGAGCTTTTAAAAGAAGGCAGCTGGCTGGTTAAATCGAGAATCCTCTGCAATCCGAGAAATCTCTCCCTTTTACACGAATTAAGAGATGTAAAGCTTCCGCTTTCAGATGAAGATATCGCAAAATCCGTGGCAAATGCGGCTGAGAGAGGAGTCGGAGTCGACAAGGCAGAACTTACCGAAACAGATAATCTTTTAATGAGAGCCAAAGATGCCAAAGAAGTTGTAGACAATGCAACGGATTCGGATATTCAGGCAGTCATAAATGAAGGCAAAGTTTTAAATATAGAGAATCTTAAAGCCGTATCGGGTTCGAACGTTCGTACATTAAATGAAGGAATGGAAGATCCGAGACTCATTACCGGCAAAAGGATATTGGAAGAAACCAGACTTCACATGACAATTGAAGCCAATTACATGATGATAAAGAGAGGCTTTTCGATCGAAACAACCGCTCTCGAAGAAACGGTAAATGTTTTAAAAGCCCTTGAAGATAAAGTTAACCGTGAATTTTTCGGAAACGATGCCGTTAAGGCTTCGGCCGATGCGGCATTATGGAAAGAGAGCAGACAGGTCATAGCCGAGATGCCCTACATTCCCGCAAAAGCGGTCGGAGACATGGTCAAGTCTTCGAACATCTTCACGCTCCGTCTTTCCTATGAAGTCGGAATCGGGATCAAGGAACAGTTCGAGAAGGCGGGCAGGGCATATGAAGCTTTGGGAACCGAAGTCAGAGCAGACCTTGGAGACGATATTAAGAAAGCATTTTCTAATATCGACGATATTTTAAAAGAACAGGGAATGGAGATTTCCGAGAACAACAGAAAGGCCGTAAGGATCCTCGGATATTCGGAGATAGAGATCACAAAAGAAAACATCATCGACATTTCCGAAAAAGAAACGATGCTCAACAGGATCATCAACAAGATGAATCCTTCCAATACCCTGGAAATGATAAGAGAAGGAATCAATCCTCTCGAAATAAGCTTGGAGGAACTCGAAGACAAACTCGATTCTTTTGCCGGAACACCCGAGGCTTTGTCGGAAAATTATGCATCTTTTATATGCAGATTAGACAGGGCAAAAGAGATAAGCAAAGAAGAGAGAGATTCTTTTATAGGAATATACAGGCTGCTTGATAAGGTTGAAAAGAGCGACGGAAAAGCGCTCGGTGATCTCGTAAAAGCGGAATCGCAGATCAACTTTAAGAATCTTTTAACGGCGATAAGAACCGGAAAGAGCAGAGGAATCAACGTTAAACTTGACGAATCAGTCGGCGAAGTCGTAAAGGCTGCGGGATACGAGTTTGACATAAGCTCCCAGATCGCTGAAGCTTTTACGAATGTTATTACATCCGAAGAAGGCAGGGAAGAATACATATCGAGAGAATTCGAAGCGTACAGAGAAACCCTTTCGCAGGATGATAAAAATGTTGAAGGCGAACTTAAAGCACTCGGTGAAAAAGTCACTCCCGAGAACATCCGTGCAATGTCCGAGATACTCGTAAACGATAAGGATTACAATCCCTGGAAGAAAACAAGGGAACTTGCGGATGAGCTTGAAGATAACTCCTTCAGAGAAGCTCTCGAAGAAATGTCGGATTCGTTTGAAAACGAGGAGACGGCAAAAGAAGCATATTCGAAAGTGTTTGAAGAAGCAAAGGATGCGATCGGAAGGATCGCAGAGAGTGGCGTGAGCGATTACTTTGACATCAAAGCCATCAAACAGACCTTCAGACAGATCGGTCTGATAAGTAAAATGACCAATGAAGAGAACTATGAAGTTCCGCTTGATCTTGGTGACGAGACGGTTAATTTAAGGATCAAGATCACCCGAAAGGCCGAGAGGGAAGGCAAGGTATTCGCATCTTTCGAAACCGAAGAATTCGGAAATGTTCTCGGTCAGTTTAACATTAATGACGGAGTTTTGTCAGCACTCATAGCAGGTGATAATCCCGTTGGTATTGAGAGACTGAAAATGGGCGGAAATCTCGAGGAAGACTTTAAAAATGCGGGATTTGAGGAGGTTATGTTTAATTATATTCAGACCGATATAATTAATGTGGATTA
>CACZOG010000019.1 GCA_902782715.1 uncultured Lachnospiraceae bacterium
AAGGGAGTTATGCTTACTCACTACAATGTAGTAAACAACGGAAAATGTATCGGCGACAGAATGGATCTTTCCACAGCCGACAGAATGATGATCCAGGTTCCGATGTTCCACTGCTTCGGAATGGTTCTTGCAATGACCGCATCAATGACACACGGCGTTACATTATCACCCATTCCTTACTTCTCAACCAAGCCCGCGCTTGCATGTATCAATCAGGAAAAGATCACATGTTTCCATGGTGTGCCTACAATGTTTATCGCAATGCTTGAGCATGAGGATTTCCCGAAGACCGACTTCTCACACATGAGAACCGGTATCATGGCCGGAAGCCCCTGCCCCATCGCTGTCATGAGAGACGTTGTCGAGAAGATGCATATGACCGAGATCACTATCGTTTACGGTCAGACCGAAGCATCACCCGGATGTACGATGTCAACAACCGACGATCCTCTGGAAGTAAGAGTTACCACGGTCGGCGGACCTCTGCCCGGGGTTGAATGTAAGATCGTAGATCCCGAAACAGGCGAGGAATGTCCCGACGGCGTTAACGGCGAGTTCGTTGCCAGAGGCTACAACATCATGAAGGGATATTACAAGATGCCCCAGGCTACCGCTCAGGCAATTGATGCTGACGGATGGCTTCATACAGGCGACCTTGCATGCAGAACACCCGAAGGAAACTTCAAGATCACGGGCCGTCTTAAAGACATGATCATCCGCGGCGGTGAAAACATTTATCCCAAGGAAATCGAAGAATTTATCTATACATACGATAAGGTAAAAGACGTTCAGGTAATCGGCGTTCCCGATGAAGCACTCGGCGAGGAGATTCTTGCTGCGGTTGTTCCCAAGGAAGGCGAGACAATTACCGAAGAGGAGATCAAGAAATACGTATTCGACCATATGGCTAAACACAAAGTTCCCAAGTATGTCGATATCGTGGACGGATTCCCCATGAACGCAGCAGGTAAGATTCTTAAATACAAGATGCGTGAGGCAGCAGTCGAGAAGTACAACTTAAAGAAAGCCGACAGCATCGAAACAGCTTAAAGATAATAAGCGCAGGATCATAAGTCCTGCGCTTTTAATTATGCAAAGTAAAGTTATTTACTATTGGATTTCGGCAAACTATAATTAATTCGGATGATTATTTGTGCATTGAGGAAATTAAAATGACCAAACCCATTGATCTGTCACCTGAAAAACAGCTCTTAAAACTGAAGGAGAAATACTTTGGAAGTAAAGAAGATTCACCGGTCACCGTAATTCTGACTACTTTCTTCACAATGTTTTTCTGCTATTTTTTACATATGATATACGGCTTGGGATGTCCGGATACGCTCACGGAAGGCATCTACAGCTACAGAACCGCTGATTTTTCCACATCTTTAGCCAGATGGATGATCAGGTATCTTAACGAAATCTTCGGAAAAAACATCGTAATATCTCCGCTCATCGTTTTCTTCTATTGTCTGATGATCGGAATGAGTGCATATATGATCTGCAGGATGACAAAGATCAATGACATCTTTTCTCAGATCATACTTACCGCCATGATGGTCAGTTTTCCCGTAGTGCTGCATCATTTCGCATATATGTACATAGCGATCAGCTATTCTTTTTCATTCCTTGCGGTCACATTCGGAGTTCTTTTGATAAGAACCCGTAAAACAGGCGGTATGATCGGCGGAACAGTCTGCTTTCTTCTTATGATGGGATCATATCAGGCATATATTGCCGCGATCGCCGCGCTTGCTCTGATAATGTTTGTTTATGACATTCTCCATGAAGAAGAGGTTAAGATCGGGATCACACGTTTCACGTTAAACGCGGGATGCGGTCTTATGGCATGCATCATCAATATTCCTTTTTCTTCGTTAATGATGAAGATCCATAAAGTCGAACCCAGCTCAAGAGTTTCAGGGTTTTCGATCAGGGAGATTTTCGAAAATCTCGGTTTTTCTCTTAAATATTCTTATATCTGGTTTTTCTCATACTTTAATAATGACGTTCTTTCCAGAAACAAACTGTATGCGGTAATATTCATTGTCATTGCCGTTTTGTGTATTCTGACGATTATAAAACTTGTAAAAGAAAAGAAAGTGATAAAAGCGGTCATCGCGGCAGTTTCCGTTCTTGTTCTTCCGCTTGCGATGAACCTTCTTCTCATAGTCATTCCCAGCTACGGAATGCATGACATATTAAGATATCAGTATGTTCTGATCTTTGCATTAATGCTCATTCTCATGAAATATCTGTCGAAGGATCCCGTATGCGAAATTCTTAAATATCCGGCAATTATCGTTATGATCGGTCTTTTTATGGGAAATGTTGTGTCTGCCAACAGCACGGCACATATGTATAAGATTTATTATGATCATTACGAGCAGCAGTATACTCTTGCAATGGGAAAGATTTACGAACTGGACGGTTATACTGAGAACGTTACAAAGATAGTGATGGGCGGTACACCTTCATGCGAGGTATATCACATTAATAATCCCAGGGTCTTTCGTTATGCCGAAATAGAAGGCGGTCCGGTCTTCTGGAACGATCCGTTTGGTATGACTGCCGGAAGAGAATATTATTTTAAGGATTTCCTTGGAATAGATCCCGGAGTACTTACCAATGAGGAATACCACGATATGGTACATAGCGAAGAATATGCCGGGATGCCTCTCTGGCCTCAAGAGGGATCAGTAAAAATGATAAACGGCATGGCTGTTTTAAAATTCTCTGATAACCCTCCTGTTTATTACTGATCGATCTATTTCAACATTGTTTGAAAATTTATTATATAAAAATATCGGGCGCCCGATCGGGTGCCCGATATTTGTTAACAAACGTAAATAAGGAGATTATTTACCGTTGCATAAATCAACAAAACCTTTTGTCTGCAAGTTGTTTAAAACTATCGTCGGACCTGCCTGGAAAAGATAGTTTCCTTCGAAGTCGGGAATGATGTAAATCATGGAAACTTCAAAATCACCAACTTTTACAGGTTCGGGATATTCGGCGAGCATTACAAAGCAGCCATCGGGAGCATCTGCCGGATCGTTTAAGACTGCCATGGTGTCCACTGCCATGTAAGAATAATCTTCGGCCGAATACACATAATATACAAATTCTTCCATTGCTTCCTTATCGATCCTTGGTGTGACATCCTCATCATCGCAGGTTACGCCGAAGGCTCTAAACTTCGGTATTTCAACATCTTCATCCGGGTCGATCTCAGCCGAGATCGGCTGATCGCCCTTGTTGTTATATGAGTAATTAAAGGAATAAGAGCAGCCTGTTAAAAGCAGTAAACTGCTTAATACGACGAGACCGCTTACAATTCTTTTTATGTTTATCAATTCAGTTCTTTTCATTTTTTTACCTTTTTAAATCCCTTTCTTTTTGATTACAAACTATATACGAATCTTATGGAAGAGATTTATGGAGAATTTCTACTTTTTCTTTTTTGTCTCTTTTTCTTTGAAATAATCCAGCTTGAGATTTGTTTTGTAAAAATCTTTTGCGCTGCATCCTGCTCTTCCGCCGCCGGCACAGGCACATGCGCAGGCACAGGCACATGCACAGGATGAGTGAGCGCATGATGAACGTCCGCCGCCACGTGATGAAGAAACGGGATGAGCCTTCATATATTGCGAGAACGTGGTTTTGTGAGGAACTACGATGCTTGAAACATGTACGTAAGTGTTGGGTGCGGAATTGATCCTGTAATTTCCGTCTTTACGGTAATTCATGATCTGATCTTTGTATTGCTCGTATTCCTTGGGAATCTTGGTCTCTTCGATCTTTTGTTTCGAATTGATCAGATCGGTTCCGCAATATGCACAGGCCTCTTTGCCTTCCTGTCTGGGTGCACCGCAGTTCGGACAGTTGGTATGATACTGGATGACCGTACGAACTATCTTTGTTTCGGGTTTAAAGCCCGAACTTGTTCTCCAGTTAAGATAAGAAAGTGCGAACGGAAGCGTAATGGGTATCACGAATAAAATAACGCAGAAAAAACATCCGCAGCAGAGTCCGGTCAGATCGTCCGAAGAAGATGATTTTGAGGGTTCGTTGACCTGAATTTCCTTACTCGTGTCAAAACCGAATGCATCATTCGGATAAGTTACTCTGACAGTATATTTTTCTCCTTTGGAAAGACTTGTATTCCATACAAGGAAATGGTCATCCTCATAATATGATGGAGATGCTTCGATCACTTTGTCGGATATCCAGCGAATGGTAAGATTGTCTACTTTTATATCATCAAACCAGCCGGGAGTGTATTCGTATACGGTCTCGCCTTCTTTTAAAAGGTTCATCTGATACATGAAATCCTGATCGATCTTAAAATCGATATCTACTGTTTCACCCGCATAATAATTTCGGTCCAGATCGATACGCATGTATGTTCCGTTGTCGGTTTTAAGCTTATATTTTACGATACTGTCCGAAAGTGGAGTAAAGGATTGCATATGCTTGTTGGGAACGCCGATCCTTACCCATGAAAGAGGCCCGTCGCTTGTGGAATCGAGCACCTTCCACTCTATGTGGTAATACATGGTGAGCGTTGCATCGGAATTAACCTGAACTGTTATGTCGTAATTGACGATCTCGTCGAGATCCTTGGCATTAGTGTGGATCGGAAGCAGGGCGAATACGGTTATTATGGTAAGAAATGCCAAAAGGATACCGGAAAGGATACTGAATACTGTTTTCATATTATTAGTCTTCATTGTTCTTACCCTCCTTTTCGGCTTCGCCAAATTTTCTTAAAGGGCATTTTCCTTCGCATCCCGCACTGTAAGAACGTCTCTCGGCACATTTTTCATTGTTCCATATGTCAGTCCATTCATCTTTTAAGAAATCACCCAGTGCATCGTCCGAAAGCCAGCTCTGGCAGGGAACGACTTTTCCGGAAGGAGTGATCGCCATGTTTGATAAGCAGGCACCACAGGTCGGAGGATTGATCCCGAGTTCCTCGCAGAAGGAATTCTCAACCCATCCGGGAGATGTGAAGCTTATTTCCATGCCGTTCTTAGCGCAGTATTCCACGGCATCTTTTAGGATGCCTTTTATCTCATCGGTTGAAAGCTGAAGTTTCTCGGATCTTTCTTTTTCGGCATTTCCCGTGGTGATAAGACCTGAACATGTCACGTACAGAACACCGAGAGAATGCAGGAATTCAAGAGTTTTCACATAATCTTTGTTTGAAGTGCAAAGCGGAGTGTTGATGCTTACGCTGATCCCCGCCTCAAGTGCGTTCTTTATTCCCGAAACGGTGTCGTTATATCTGGGAGCACCGACTAATTCATTGTGAATCTTTTCGTCAGATGAATAGAATGTGATCTGCATGCTGTCGAGAGATACTTTCTTTAATTCTTCACAGTACTCTTTGGTTAAAAGAATGCCGTTTGTATTAAGTCTGGTCACGAACCATTTGGCATGATCGATCAGTTCGAAAAGATCATCTCTCATTGTGGGTTCGCCGCCCGTGAAAGTTATCTGAGGAACACCGACAGCACGGCATTTGTCGATTATCGTCTTCCAGTCATCAGTGGAAAGTTCTTCCTCGATACCGCCCTTCTGTCCTGCCGCATAGCAGTGAACACATTTCTGGTTACAGTTCCATCTGCCGTTTTTCTCCATGGCGGAAACCATAAGGTCCATACGATGGGGTGCACTCATAAAAGGAGCATAATCCCCGATGCTTAAGTATCCGATCTCCTCATCAACAGGCTCACGATATGCTACCTGTTTAAAGGTATTCATCATTCTGAAAAGGTCTTTTTTGAAAACCGATCTCGGAAGGAACGGATATACCTTACCCGTATTTTTGCATGTATTATTGAGGATATTCTTAAAATCCTCCTCATTTATCTCACGACCGCTAAATTTATTGGTCTCTTCGATAAATTCGGTGAGCAGGATGCTCCATGAGGGATTAACGGGGATGATATCCTGTCCGTTGATAATGGCTACGCTCGGTCCGATGAAATCATCTTCCACCTTGGGCGGAACAAGATGAATACGAACCACGCCCGGTCCTTCGGGATTGAGCGTCGTGTGGTGAACTTCATTAAAATGCTCTGCGGCATATTTTAATTCTCTTTTGGTACTTTTTTTCATGTTAACCTCTTTGCTCTTTTTCTTTCGATAAAGCCGTGTCCGAAAAACATTTCTGTCTTTCCGGACCATAACAATAATATCATATACTCAATATCCGTTGTATCTTTTTTTTACCGTTGATTTTTGTTAGAATTCTTATAAAATGAAAAGAAAAACATACTAAAATAAAGGAATTTCCCTTTTTTTAAGTTGGGAGTAACCAAATGTTAAGACTAAGACAATATAAAAAAGATGATGCCCCAATAATAGCCGAATGGATAAAAGATAAGGAAGTATGTTCTAAATGGGGAGGAGAGCTTTTCGGTGCTTTTCCCGTTACGCCTGAGATAATTAATGAGACCTACTTCGAAAAGAACGGGTTATGTAAGGAAAGCGATAACTTCTATCCATGGGCTGCTTTTGACGAAAACGGCGTAAAAGGTCATTTTATAATGCGCTATCTAAACGGCGATAATAAGATCCTTCGTTTCGGCTGGGTCGTGGTGGATGATTCCGCAAGGGGCCAGGGACTGGGAAGTCAGATGTTAAAGCTTGGTCTTAAGTATGCATTTGAGATCCTGCAGGTTGATAAAGTTACCCTTGGCGTTTTTGAAAATAACGAGATAGCTCACAACTGCTACAAAAGGGCAGGTTTTGTCGATAGAGAAGTGGTCGAAAAAGAGCCATGGAACATTATAGAGATGGAGATCCTGAAAGAGAATTACTTCTCATAAGGATCAATGAATCTAAAACTGTTCCCAAGGAAATAATGAATCGGAGGAAAAACCTTGAATATATTAACAGAAACCGAAAGACTTATAATAACGGAAATGACGCCGGATATGGCAGAGGATGTTCATTTAAACTCTCTTGATGAAGATACCAGAAGATTCGTTCCGGATGAGGTTTTCGAGACTTTGGAAGATGCCGAAGAAACACTGGAATTTCTTATATCACAGTACGGTTCAACCGAAGGACCGCTGGTATATGCCTTAATTACGAAAGATACGGATAAAAACATCGGCTACGTTCAGCTTGTTCCCATAGGTGAAGGAAAATGGGAGATCGGCTATCACGTGGCAAAGGCATTTACGAATAAGGGTTATGCCACAGAAGCCGTAAAGGCATTTCTTTCGGTGATGGCGAAAAAAGTCGGCGTGAAAGAGGTATACGGCATCCGTCTTCTTAAGAATACAGCATCGGGCCGCGTACTGGAAAAATGCGGGTTTGAGACTTTCTTTACCGGAGAAGGCGATTATCACGACGGAGTATATGAGATAAGCAAGAGCGTTTGGAAGATCTGAAAACATAAGAACAAAATAAAGGAGGCATAAAGTATGGAAATAGTTTTCAAGAAACTGACGGAGAAAGAACTGGATACTGTCATAAAGATGAGGATCGATCAGCTGACTGAAGAATACACTTCTGAAGGAAGAACGGTTCCTGAGGATGTTAACCTTGAAGAGTCTTTAAGGAATTTTTATACTAAAAACCTGGCAGCAGGCACGTATGTTTCCTGGCTTGCGATGGACGGCGATAAGATAGTCGGAACGAGCGGAATGTCCTTTGCCGAGAAACCTCCGTACTTTACATGTACTTCCGGAAAACTTGGAATCTTATCGAGCATGTACACGGATCCGAACTACAGACGAATGAAAATAGCAACGACTCTTCTTGATAAAGTGGTTAATGAAGCGAAGGAATACGGATGTGGAACGATTTACATCACGGCTTCGGATATGGGAGTTAAGCTTTATGAATCATACGGGTTCAGGCATAACGGAAATTTCATGCAGTTAAATTTTAATTGATCTAAGGTGATTAAGGCGGGCAGGATTTAAAAGTTCCTGCCTGTTTTTTTATAAAAATTTTTAGGTTAGAGTTGACAAACTGTTTCAGAGGGGTTAATATAACAGTCGCTTAAACGATTAAACAATCACTTAATTGAACTAAACCGATCCTGCGTTTTTGGGGAAATCTTTTTTCTTTTAAAGAAAAATAACATATTTTATTTTTCGATTTTAGAAAAATAAGAAAAGGTAAACTACAGGATTTTAGGTTTAAGGCGTAAGTGTCAGCGAATATGATAAAAATACAGTTAAACAATTGTTTAATGATTCTTGCAGGAAACATATTCGAAAAACTCAAGTTGAATCAAATGATTAAGGAGAAAAAATATGTCAGAACAGGAAAGAAAATTCTTGGAGATCGTTGATCTAAAAAAAGGTTTCGGAAGCGGCGATACAAGACAGGAAGTTTTAAAAGGAATGAATTTTACCGTATCAAAAGGCGAGTTCTGCGTACTCTTGGGACCTTCGGGCAGCGGCAAATCCACTCTTTTAAATATAATCGGAGGAATAGACAACCCGGATTCGGGCTACATCTCGATAAACGGAGACAAACTCCGCGACATGGGCGAAAAAGGCCTCACGAAATACAGAAGAAAACACTTGGGATACGTTTTCCAGATGTACAATCTCATCCCCAATCTTAATGTCAAAGAAAACATCGAAGTCGGAGCATATCTTTCCGACAACCCCCTCGAAATAGACGATTTACTCCATACCCTCGGTCTTTACGATCACAGATACAAACTTCCGAACCAGCTCTCCGGCGGACAGCAGCAGAGAGTTTCGATCGGACGTGCCATTGTAAAGAACCCTGATATTTTACTCTGCGACGAACCCACAGGTGCGCTTGATTACAACACATCCAAAGAGATCTTAAAACTCATCGAAGACGTAAACAAAAAATACGGCAACACAGTCATCATGGTTACACACAACGAGGAAATAAGAAAGATGGCCGATCATGTCATCAAATTAAGAGACGGACAGGTCCGCCACAACGATATGAACGAAAACAAGATCTCCGCAACGGAACTTGACTGGTAAACATCGCTTCTGTTAAAGCCTTCCCCTTGTGGGGAAGGTGTCAGCGAAGCTGACGGATGAGGTGTGAAAGGAAAAGATATGAAGAAAAAGAAAAAAGTTATAAATCCCCTTATAAAAAGAGTTCCCAAAGAACTGCTCGGGGAATGGAGAAAATACCTTGTGATATTCCTGCTTCTCTCCCTGACCATCGGTTTTGTTTCGGGAATGTATGTGGCCAACCACAGTATGCTGATCTCCATAGCAAACGCAAACCGCGACAACAAGCTTGAGGACGGCCACTTCGAACTCGAAGAAAAAGCAAGTGAGGAATTCATAAAGGTCATCGAATCGGGTGAGAAAATAGATTTACGGGCATACTTCATTGATGAGGCACATAAGGAGATCGATGAAAAGATCGAGGAGGAAGCTCCCAAGACTTTAAAAGAAGAAGTTGAAAAAGAAGTAAGAAAAACCGTAAAAGAAGAGATAACGAAGAATGTTACCGATGCGGTTAACGAAGCACTCGCGCCTTTCGCAGATTTTATGAGCGAAGAAGAAAAAAAGGCAAAGATCGATGAGGCTGTTGATGAGGCGCTTAAAGAAAACTATGAAAAGACAGTTGAAGAAGTCCTTCCCGATGCGATCGACGAGGCTTTAAAGAGCAAAGAATATTTAGAGGAAAAAGAAAAGGCCAGAAAAGAAGCTTACGAAGAAGCCGAGGACGAGATAAACGAAGAATTTGACAAGCAGGATGCGAAAAAATCCAGATCCGTGCTTGAAGCCGAGAAGAATTTCGAGGTGACTCCGGTAGTTTTATATGAAAACTTTTATAAGGACGTTACCGAAGACAACGACCTTGACGGTAACTCAGACGGCAAAGTCAGAATCTATCCGATAAATTATGACATCAACATGGCGACTTTTAACGAAGGCAGAATGCCCGAGAAAGATAATGAGATCGCCATCGACAGAATGCATGCCGACAACAATGATCTGAAAGTCGGCGATAAGATAAACGTAAGCGGCAAAGAGTTCGAGATCACAGGACTTCTCGCATATGTAAATTACGCGACTCTCCATGAAAAGAACACGGATTTCATGTTTGATGCGATAAGCTTCGATGTTGCAATGGTAACGCCCGAAGCCTGGGAAAACACCAAAGGAAAGACACATTATACATATGCGTTCAAATACGTTGATTCTTTTGAAAACGAAAGCGAACAGAAAAAGATGTCGGACGATTTTTTGTCCGCACTCATTACACAGAGCGTAAAAGAAGAAAACGATCTTTTGGACTATGTTCCCGAATATTTAAACCAGGCGGTTCATTTCGCACCCGACGATATGGGTTCGGATAAGGAGAT
>CACZOG010000020.1 GCA_902782715.1 uncultured Lachnospiraceae bacterium
GATCCCCAACAGATATCAGGGTGTCATCGTCTGGGATATTCCTCAGCATTTAAGAAACAATATTCTGAAATTCTGTTACAGCAGATCGATCCGTGTATACATGATGCCCAAGATCTCGGACGTTATCGTTCAGGGCGCGGACGTTCTCCATTTCTTTGACACTCCCGTTCTTCTTACGAGAGAGTACCCTCTTTCTTTTGAACAAAGATGCATTAAGAGGATCATAGATCTTGTCTGTGCGATCATTCTGCTCATTCTTGCAACACCGATCATGCTCGTGACCGCATTTTTGATCAAGGTTACAGACGGAGGTCCCGTATTCTACAAGCAGAAGAGAGTTACGATCCACAACAGAGAGTTTCAGATCATCAAATTCAGATCCATGAAGGTGGATGCCGAGGCTGACGGAAAAGCACGTCTGGCATCGAAGAACGATTCGAGGATCACATGGATCGGAAAGATCATAAGAACCGTGAGGATCGATGAGCTCCCGCAGCTTTTTAATATCATAAAAGGCGATATGTCCTTTATCGGACCGAGACCGGAGCGTCCCGAGATCATTGCAAAGTACATGGAGGATATGCCCGAGTTCGGCTTCAGAACAAAAGTCAAAGCGGGACTTGCGGGATATGCGCAGGTTTACGGCAAATACAACACAACACCGTATGATAAATTAAAACTCGACCTTGCATACATTGAAGGTTATACGACATGGCTTGACATCAAGCTCATGCTTTTGACGTTAAAAGTTCTTTTGACACCCGATGCTACCGAAGGAGTAGATCAGAACCAGACAACCGCACTCAGATCCGAGGAGGAAGCAGATGAAAGTACCGTACAGTAAAGAAGGCGTCGATTTCAGATTAATGCTATTGGTTTCGATAAGGAGATTCCGTTTTGTTTTATACGGGATCTGTCTCGGAGCGTTTATTTTCGGCGGCTCCTATTATCTCGTGAAGAACGTTTTATCGGGAATGCCCGAATATCAGGCAGTTGCGGAGGTTTATCTGCAGTATACCGATGATGTTGAGATAGACAATATTTACATCAATCAGCATACATGGGAAGAACTTGTTTACAATGACATAATCGCCGATTACGCAGCCGAGGAGATCGGAAGAAGACTCGATATCGAAGAGGTTAAACAGAAGGTTTCCGGAAGAACCGAAACCGACAACAGGATCGTTGTTGTAAAAGCGGTATCGACAAGCCAGGCGGAAGCAAAACTTCTTGCCAATAAATACGCGGCCGCTATCAGCAAATTTGCTCCCGAGTTAAAAGAGATCGATGATGCGAGAGTCATAAAGACAGCGTCCACAGCCGAGAAGCTGGGTTTTGAAGACAGAACATGGGCCATGACTTTTACGGGCGCCGTATTCGGACTTATCGTTTCGATACTCGGTGTTTTACTGTATTTCGTCTGGGATGATTCTCTCTACATTCCCATTACGAGTGAGATAAGATACGGAATTCCCACACTCGGACTTACCACGGACATGATGCGTAAATACAGCCTCAATTCCGACGACAGTTATCTCGGCGACATGAAGAGAAAGAAAAACAAGAAGACCGAATTCTACAGACTCTGGCTTCAGGTTAATTTCTTAAAGAAAACCGAAGGCTTTAAGAAGATCGCCGTTGTCGGAACTTCCTTAAGCGAGAATACGGACTTCGTCGTAAATATAATAAACAGCATCGTTAAAGAACAGAAAGAAAACGAGATATATGACATCGACAGAAGCATTATCGCAAAGAAAGATGCATATTTCTCCAGTCCCGAATACGAGATCGTAGCACCGGGCTCCGTTAACAACGATCCCACGATCGCAGGAACGGCGGCTAAGTGTGATGCGGTCATTCTGCTTATCAAAGCGGGAGATCACAACGGCAAACTTGTAGAGAGAGCTCTTGATCTTTTAAGAACTCAGGAAGCAAATGTGGTCGGCATAATCCTTTACGATGTCAATTCGATACTTATAAAGAATTATGTTTTCTCACCGTTCTGTTCATCAACCAGGAAACTGAGAGAGGATATTTACAATGCGCGTAACTCTTCTGATATCAGCTCTTAACTGCGATACGGATGAACTGATCGGTAAAATGCATTTTTCCGGCGATGCAGTTTTAGTCAATCAGTGCGATAAGGATGAAATAAGCGAGATAAACGAAGGACGAAAGATACTTATCGTTAATTCCAAAGAACGCGGAGTCGGGTTAAGCAGGAATATGTGCATCGACAATTCCTTCGGAGACATTCTTTTGTTCTCGGATGACGATATCGTCTATGATGAGGACTACGAAAAGAAAGTATCCGATGAATTCGACAAACACCCCGAAGCGGATATGATCATGTTTAACGTATCCGTCTGCGAGGAAAGAAGAACATACAGAAACGAAGGATTTAAGAAGCTTTCGAGATTAAATATAGGCAGATATCCCGCATACAGCATCGCAGTAAAAAGAGATGTTCTGATCGATAAGAATGTACGCTTTTGCGAACTTTTCGGCGGAGGAGCGAAATACAGCAACGGAGAGGATTCCCTTTTCTTAAAAGATGCTTATGAAAGCGGCATTTCAATGTATGCGACCGAAACGGAAATAGCAAAGGAAATACCCAGACCTTCAACATGGTTTGAAGGATATACGGAGAAGTTTTTCTTCGACAGAGGCGTCCTGTTTGCATTTCTTTACGGAAAGAGCGCATGGATGTGGAGACTTCGTTTCATACTAACGAAGAAGCAGATGTTTGAAGGCAAAATAAAAAGAAAAGAAGCCAACGAACTTATGAAAGCAGGCATTAAAGAGGGCTTCGAACTGATAAAAGGCATAAAGGATAAGTAATGGCAGTATACCTGGTTCTTGCGGCAGTAACCATAGCGATCGCCCATCTTGTAGACAGTAAGGTCGTCAAAAAGGAAAACAGTTTTTTTGACGCTCCCGAATATACGAGAGGACAGATAAAAAACAAGATAGTTTATATTTTGTTGTTTTTTCTTTTGTTTGCCGTTTCGGCAACCAGGATCGCGGTCGGAAACGACTACTGGAGCTATAAAGCGATATTCGAACTTCTTGCTCAGAACCGTGACAGATCGGTCGCAACAGAACTGGGATTTAACTTTCTCTCAAAAGCCGTATACCTTGTGTTCGGACATGAAGAAAAACCGTACATCATAATATTCGCGATTGTTGCATTCATTACAATCTTTTTCTTCATCAAAGGAATGGACGAGTTGAGCGATGACTTTGCTCTTTCGTTTGCGATGTTCATGCTTTTGGGATACTATGCATCAAGTTTTAATTCGATAAGAAGCTACCTTGCGTTTTCGGTTGCATTTTATTCGGTAAGATATATTTTTAAAAGGGAGTTCTGGAAGTTCGCACTATTTGTGCTGTTTGCTTCCACGTTCCATATATCGATCCTTCTGGTGCTCCTTGCATATCCGCTCGGACTCATCAAATGGAAACCTTGGTCGATTGCGATCGCGACGGTTTTAAGTGCAAGTTTTCTTGCATTTCCGAACCTTTACAGACGACTCGTATTCTTGATCTATCCACAGTATGAGAACACCGCTTTTGACACCGGAGAGATAAGCTACACGAATATCGCAAGATGCATCGCCGTGCTTGTAATTGCGATAATACTTTACAAAAAAGCGATAAAGGAAAGCGAAAGAAACAGATTCTATTTCAACATGAACATTTTCGCATCGATAGTTTACTTATGCTGTTCTTTCCTTCCCGTCGTATCGAGAATAGGATATTACTTTAATGTATTTCAGATAGTACTTGTTCCCGCACTTATAAATGCGATCCCGAAAAAATGGGTAAGGATATTGTTAAGGGTTCTTATCATAGTATTCGGCTTTGCGTATTACATATATTTCCTTCATTCGAGCATAGACAACGGAACGAGACTGCTGCCTTACTTTAACTGGATAATAAATTAAGCTGCTTAACATGAAGGATGCATTAAGAGAGAAGCGAAATGCGATTCAGTATAATAACCGTATGCTTTAATGCGGGCGACAAATTAAAAAATACAATCGAAAACATCCTTTGTCAGAGTGATCCTGATTTTGAGATCATCATAAAAGACGGAGGCTCCACGGACGGAAGTCTCGAAGCGGTTCCTAAGGATTCGAGAATAAAAGTTTACAGCGAAAAAGACAAAGGGATCTACGATGCGATGAATCACGCGGTTTCATATGCATCCGGAGATTACGTCTTATTTATGAACTGCGGCGATTCGTTCTTTGATGAAAAAGTTCTGGAGAACGCGGGCAGATTTATAAGCGAAAATCCCGACAGGAAGATCTATTACGGCGACGCGTTTTTCTGCAGTGCGAACAATGTGATAAGCCAGCCGAAGGAAATAACGGAATCGATCTGTTACAGACACATGCCCAATCATCAGTCCTGCATTTTTGCAAGAGAACTCTGGGATGATGACGGTTTCGATATCAGGTATAAGATAAGAGCCGATTACGATTTCTTTTTAAGAAGTTATTTCGTAAAAGGAATCCGCCCCGCATATTTGGGGATCACGGTCGCATCATACGAAGGCGGCGGGTATTCCGAGTCAAAGGAAAACCGTAAACTTGATCTTAAAGAACACAGAGAGATCGTGGTCAGATACATGGGCGAGAAAAAAGCCAACCATTACCGCAGGATGATGAGACTCACGCTTCAGCCTGTAAGAAGTAAGATTGCGGGCAGCAGGGCATTCTCGGGTGCCTACAATGCGGTTAAGAAAAAGATATATCACTAATTAAGTCCGGGTAAAAGATATGAGAGTACTTTGGGTCTGCAATCAGTGCATTCCTGCAATAGCAAAAAATCTTAATATTGAAGTCCCCAACAAAGAGGGATGGCTTACCGGATTGTCGGAAAGAATACTCGCCGACAAAGAAAGCGGAATAGAATTAAGCGTATTTTTTAACACGGATTACAAGCATTCGGGACTGTACGAAGATTACGACATTAAATCATACGGCTACTGTGACGATGCCGAGATGGCATGGGAATACGATTATCATCTTGAAAGAGATTTTCATGGTGTTCTCGATAAATTCAATCCGGACATCGTGCATATATTCGGGACCGAATATCCGCATACGCTTGCGATGTGCAAGGCATTCGGGAATCCTTCGAGGATACTCATAGGTATCCAGGGCCTTTGCAGTGTTTACGCGAAGCATTATTTTGACGGGCTTCCCGAAGAAGTGATCGATTCGACTACACTTCGCGACAGACTTAAGAAAGACAATCTTAAGGAACAGAAGAAAAACTTCGAATTGCGCGGCGTTAACGAGATCGAAGCGATAAAGCTTGCGGGAAATGTTACGGGAAGAACCGACTGGGATAAAAAATACACATCGGAATATAATCCCGATGCTAAGTATCACTTCATGAACGAAACGTTAAGAAGCGTGTTTTATGAAGGTTCCTGGGATTATGAGAAATGCGAGAAACATTCTCTTTTTGCAAGTCAGGGCGATTATCCGATCAAGGGACTTCACGTTCTTTTACGTGCCCTTGTCGAGATAAAAAAAGAGTTTCCCGATGTAAAACTTTATGTGGCGGGAAACAAGATAACCGGAGAAGATTCGTTAAAGAAAAAAATACTTATAGGCTCTTACGGCAAGTATATATTAAAACTTATCAAAGAAGGAGATCTTGAAGAGAACGTTGTTTTCCTTGGAAGCCTCAACGCATCCGAAATGAAGGAAAGGTATTTAAGATCCAACGCATTCATTTCTCCTTCGATGATGGAGAATTCGCCCAATTCCGTAGGCGAGGCAATGCTTCTTTCGATGCCCGTTATCACGAGCGATGTCGGAGGAGTAAGGAATCTCTTAAGCGAGGAAGAAGGTTTCATTTATCCTTCGCTTGATGAAAAAGCGCTTGTCGGATCCGTCAGAAAATGTTTTTCAGAAAACGGAAGCGAAGCACAGAAGACTATGTGTGAAAAGGCAGCGGCGAAAGCAAGGATAACGCATGACGCCGATACCAATTACAGGCGGCTTCTGGAAATATATAAGAGCATTATAAACGATTAAAACATTAAGGTGCTTTGCACCGAAAATGTTGGATGAGGCAATATGAAACTGGCTTTTGTGTCAAATTATATAAATCACCATCAGACTCCGATAAGCAACGAATTATATTCGATACTCGGAGACGACTATTCTTTTATCCAGACCGAGCCCATGGAAGAAGAAAGAATTAAAATGGGCTGGGGCGGTGATTTCGACAAACTTAAATACTTAAAGAAATACTATGAAGACGAGCACGAATGCCGCAAGATAATCATGACCGCGGATGTGGTCGTATTCGGCGGAACGGAAGATGAGTCCCTTATAGTGGACAGATTAAACGAGGGCAAACCCGTTATCAGATATTCCGAAAGACTTTACAAGGAAGGTCAGTGGAAGTGGATCTCTCCGAGAGGACTTAAGAAGAAATTCCACGACCATACAAGATTCGCCGACAAGCAGGTTTATCTACTCTGTGCGGGCGCATATGTTGCGGATGATTTTAACATCATAAGAGCATATCCCGGAAAGAGATTCAAATGGGGATATTTTCCCGAGTTTAAGGAGTACACTCAGGATGAGAGAAAAGCCAGAAGGGATTTAAGAAGAAGTCACGAAAAGCTCGAGATACTCTGGGCGGGAAGACTTATAGACTGGAAACATCCGGAATGCCTCATTAAGCTTGCAAGGAGTCTTTACGTAAAGAAGATCCCGTTCGTGATCAACGTGGTCGGTGACGGTGACATGAAGGGCGAAATGGAAGCCCAGATCAATAAGTACTGTTTATCGGACTGCATAAAAATGCTCGGCATGAAACCTCCCGCAGAAGTAAGGGAGATCATGAACACTGCGGATATATTCCTTTTAACCAGCGACTACAAAGAAGGCTGGGGTGCGGTGCTTAACGAAGCGATGAACGCAGGCTGTGCGGTTGTGGCATCACATGCCGCGGGTGCGGTTCCGACACTTATAAGACACAGACAGAACGGACTTATTTTCGAGTCGGGCAATTTCGATAAAATGATCGAACTTATCGAAGATCTTTCGAAGGACCAGAAATGGAGACTTTCCCTCGGCGAGAATGCTTATGAGACCATCGAGAACGAATGGAATCACAAAGTGGCCGCAGCGAGACTTCTTAATTTCAGCGAACAGGTTTTATCGGGCAAGGTTGAAGCATTTCCTTCGGGACCGATAAGCGAAGCCAAGGTAATACCTGAGAAGAAAATGTACAAGCATCTGCTCGGTGTAGATAAATATACCGGTTAACACGTTAAGGTGAAACAATGAACGCATTGGTATCGGTTATTGTACCGGTCTACAATTCAACAGCATATATAAGAAGATGCGTGGATGCGATCCTTGCACAGACTTATCCGAATCTTGAACTGATCCTCGTGGATGACGGTTCGAAAGACGATTCTCTTTCGATCTGCCGCGAGTACGAGAAGGCGGATTCGCGTGTTAAATGTTTTCACAAAGAAAACGGCGGATCTTCAAGTGCGAGAAATGTCGGCATTAAGGAAGCATCGGGAGAGTACATCTGCTTTTGCGATTCGGATGATTATTACGAACCCGACATTATCGAGAACTTATCGAAAGTCTTTGATGAAAAAAGCGATGCAGTCATAGCACAGTGCATGGCGGTCTGCAGATACGAAGACGGAACGCTTGAAAGCGGCCCTTTAAAAGATTCGGGAAAGATCGTAAAAGAAACCGCAGAGGAATATTTCAGAGAACTTCTTTTACATTTAGGCGACAGTTCATTCTGCACCAAGATGATAAAAGCGGATTTCATGAAGAGATTTGCTTTTAACGAAGGAAGATTAAACGAAGATTTCGAACTCCTTGTTTATATGCTTCAGGAGTTTGACTGCATATATACATACGAGATCACGGGTTACAATATCATTTTAAGATTCGGAAGCAACACGAGAAACGTATACAAGAATCTTTTTTACGACTGCATGATCGAAAACTCCGACATGGCAGCGGCACTTGCGGATGAAAAGTTTCCCTCTCTTAAGGAAGAGGCAAGAAAGTTCCAGCTTTACCAGAGACTTGATTACACGCTTCACACACCTCTTTCGAAGATGAAGAACAATCCCGTGGCAGACAAGGTTCTAAAAGAACTGAAGCTCTGGAGAAAAGATATTAAGACCAATCAATACCTTGCTCCTAAAGACAGACGCAATCTAAAGATATTAAGTCGCATTCCGCATTTAAGCAAGTGGGTGCATAACCGCATCATGTTCCTTAAAGGAATTAATGTTGAGAAATAAATCAGGCTTCCCCTTGAGGGCGCACGATGTCCGGTGGACATCGGCTTTGCGCCGACCGGAGCGTGAGCGTAGACAAGCTGTCAGCGAAGCTGACTGATGAGGTGTTAATATATGAAGATTTTAAAGAAGCTTTCAAAGCTTCTGGACGGAAAACAGAAAAGATCACTTGTCGGACTTGTATTTTTGATGTTCATCGGAGCAATCCTCGAAGCATGTTCCGTGGCACTTATAATACCCGTTGTTACGGTCCTTTTTACACCGAATGCGATCCGGGATAAATGGTATCTGGCACTTGCTTATTCGATATCGCCTTTTACAAGCGAAAAAGCATTTTCGATAGCTGTTCTTTTAAGCATTATCGTTGCTTTTATCTTAAAGAATGCATTCCTTTTCATTGAGCAGAAACTGCTTTACAGATTCATTTACACGAATCAGTTCAGAACATCCGAGAGGATGATGAAGAATTACATAAGAAAAGATTACGAGTACTATTTAAATGCCGACAGCGCGGTGATCCAGCGTAACATCACATCCGATGTGAACAACATGTACGCGCTCATCCAGTCGCTTATGCTTTTGGTATCTGAACTTATCGTATTCGCGACTTTGATCGCTCTCTGTATCGGTGAAAGTCCTCTGATGACCGCATTTTTCGCGGTACTTTTGGGCATTACGCTCTTGCTCATTAAGATCATTTTAAAACCCGTATTGTATAAGGCGGGCAAGGACAATCAGGATTTTTATGCGGGACTTTTCAAATGGATTAACCAGACGGTAACCGGTATAAAAGAAGTCAAGATAGGCGGTAAGGAAAAATACTTCTCGGACTGCTATATCGAGTGTGGAAAGGGATATGTAAATGCGGTTCAGAAATACACGCTTTTAAGCAATGCCCCGAGACTCATTATCGAAGTAGTCTGCATCATTGCGATCGTATTTTATCTTCTTACAATTTATCTCGAGGGCAGCAATGTTTCGAATGTGCTTGAAACGATGGGCGTATTCATCATGGCGCTCATGCGTCTTATGCCTTCGGCAAACAGGATTAATAACTGCCTTAACAACATCTCCTATTTCGAGCCTTTCTTCATGGGAGTATCGGACAATCTTCAGGACGAGATATCCGACAAGAATTCCGAGATCGCTTCGTTTGAAAGACCGAAGGAGAAACTTGAAGTTAAGCAGAAGATCGAATTAAAAGACATATGCTACAAGTATCCGAATTCGGATGTTTATGTGCTTAACAAAGCCAATATGGAAATACCCATCGGTTCGGCGGTCGGGATCGTCGGAACAACCGGTGCGGGCAAATCCACGATCGTGGACGTCATGCTCGGACTTTTAAAACTTGAATCCGGAGAGATAACGGCGGACGGAGAGGATGTTCTCGATAAGGAGAATTACAGAAAGTGGCTTAAGAATATAGGCTACATTCCTCAGACCGTATTCATGCTCGACGATTCGATAAGAAAGAACGTCGCATTCGGAATACCCGAAGACGAGATAGACGAAAACCGTTTATGGGAAGTATTAAAAGAAGCCCAGCTTGACGAATTCGTAAGATCCCTTCCCGACGGCCTTGAGACAGGCATCGGAGAGAGAGGGATAAGACTCTCCGGCGGACAGCGTCAGAGAATAAGCATAGCCAGAGCACTTTACGAAGATCCCGAAGTTTTAGTACTCGATGAGGCTACCAGTGCGCTTGACGGCGATACCGAACAGGCCATCATGGATTCGGTCAACTCGCTTCACGGAAAGAAGACGCTCATTATCATCGCACACCGTCTTCAGACGATCGAAAAATGCGATGCGGTATACAGAATAGAAAACGGCAAAGCAACGAGGGAGCGATAAGATGAAGCCTTTACTTACGATAATAATTGCCGTTGAAGACAACCATACAATAGAGGATGTAAGAAAAACCGTTGAGTCTGCACTGCTTCAGACTTCGGATAAAGTTTCGATACTTGCGGTGGGCGATAAACCGGTTGAGTATACGAAAGAAGTTCTTTCGGAATATTCCGAAAAAAATGCAGGAAAAATACGTGTAATATACACAGACGAAAAAAGAGGCGCAGGCGGTGCTTTTAACTTGGGTTTAAGAAATGCGGATACCGAATGGATCGCGTTCTTAAACGAGGGAGATGCGCTTTCAAAAGACTTTGCCGAAAAGCTTCTTGAGACTGCCGATAAAACGGGAGCGGATGTGGTATCCTGTGCAAGCAATTCTCCCGAAAACGATACTGACGAAGCCGTATATAACGAAACAGAAGAACTCGATGACTTTGAAAGGATCGCGATAATGTGCGCGAATCCCGGAGAGCTTGAGAGTAAGATATATAAAAGAAGTATATTCGATGATAACGGTCTTTGGTTTCCCGAGAGAGTTTCATTTGAAAAACTGGGAGTAAAAAGGCTTGCTCTTCTTTGTGCAAACAGACATGAACACACGGATGAAAAGCTTTACTTTTTTGCCGAAGGAGAAAAAGAAACAGAACTTCAGGATCTGTACGACAGACTTGACGTAATGACTTACTTTATCGAGGAATGTTACAAAAGAGAATTTCTTGAAGAGTATCCCGAAGAAGTTGAATTTGCCGTTATAGAAGATATGTATGTCAAAACGCTTTTTGATTACATAAACATAACGCCTCCGCGAAAAAGAAAGATAACTTTCTTAGAGATGCTCGCAGAGGCGATCACGGACTGTTTCCCCGAATTCGAGACCAATCCGTACTACTATGAGAAATATGACGATGAAATAAAGGACCTGATAGAACTTCATGTTACAAGCCCTTACAAATTCATCAAACAGACGATGAAAATAACGGAAATAGATGTTCAATAACAATGGAGAAAGTATGGAAAAATTAACCATAGTTGTACCGTGTTACAATGAAGAAGAGGCAATACCGCTCTTTTATGAAGCAGCAAAAGAAGCCTTAAAAGATCTGCCTCTTACAAAAGAATATTTGTTTGTGAACGACGGAAGCAGGGATAAGACCATCGAGGTTTTAAGGAAACTTGCCGAGGAAGATGAGAGCGTTCATTATATTTCCTTTTCGAGAAACTTCGGAAAAGAGTCCGCAATGTATGCCGGACTTAAGGAATCCGACGGAGATTATGTCGTAATAATGGATGCGGATCTTCAGGACCCGCCCGAACTAATTCCTTCGATGTACGAAAGCATCATAAACGAAGGATTTGACTGTGTTGCGACAAGAAGAGTGGACAGAAAAGGAGAGCCGCCCATCCGTTCGCTGTTTGCAAATATCTTTTACCTTATAATGCATGTCATAGCCAAAGTCGATATGGTTCCCGGAGCCAGAGATTTCCGCTTCATGAAACGTACGATGGTGGATGCGATCTGCGATATGGGTGAATATAACCGATTCAGCAAAGGTATTTTCGGATGGGTCGGATTTGATACCAAATGGGTTCCTTTCGAAAACAGAAAAAGGGTTGCGGGCAAGACCAAATGGTCCTTCTTCAAACTTTTCCAGTATTCGATCGAAGGAATCGTGGCATTCTCGACAACGCCCCTTGTATGGGCTTCGATCATAGGAGTTGCTTTCTGTGTTATCGCTTTTCTCGCGCTGATCTTTTTATTCGTGAGAGCACTTATCTTCGGCGACCCCGTAAGCGGCTGGCCTTCACTTGCGTGCATGATCACGTTTTCGGCGGGCATCCAGCTTTTCTGTTCGGGAATCATTGGTCTTTACATATCCAAGGCATACCTTGAGGTTAAGGGCAGACCGATCTACATTGTGAAAGAGAAGAAATAAGCATAATGGAAAAATTGTTTAACAAATTAAAAGAAGAACAGTATAAGATCCCGTTCATCTCGGGTA
>CACZOG010000021.1 GCA_902782715.1 uncultured Lachnospiraceae bacterium
AGGTATTGAACATACGGGTGAATCCGATCCGTACAGCGTTATCGCTGTAATGCTTTTCGTTCTTTCCGTTGTTATCGTTTCCTTTACAGTAACGATCATCCTGGTTGTAAGTTCGGAACAGAAGGCTGTTGAAAGCCGTATGCTCATGGTTGAGAAAAACGATGCCGAAAGATCCAATGCGGCGAAGAGTGAATTCCTTGCGAATATGTCTCACGAGATCCGAACTCCGATCAATGCGGTTCTCGGTATGAACGAAATGATCTTAAGAGAGTCACTGGAGGCAAGAGATATGCTTCCCGAAGCGAGGGAAGAGATAATAAAGATATTCTCGGATATCTGCAATTATTCGGGAAATATCGAATCTGCCGGAAACAATCTTTTATCTATCATCAATGACATCCTTGATTTCTCAAAGATCGAAGCCGGTAAAATGGAGATCGTTAATGCTGATTACAAGTTAAGTTCTGTTCTTAATGATGTCAGCAACATGATCTCGTTTAAGGCAAAGAGCAAGGGCATAGAATTTGTTGTTGATGTTGACGAGAGCATGCCTGACGGCCTTCACGGAGACGAAGTAAGAGTAAGACAGGTTATTACCAACCTTCTTAATAATGCTGTAAAATATACGCATGCGGGTAATATTAAACTGTCCGTCTGCGAAAACAGGATCAATGATAAAGAAACAAATCTTATTGTTAAGGTTAAAGATACAGGCATAGGAATAAAAGAAGAAGACATCCCCAAACTCTTTACGAAATTTGAAAGAGTTGATATGCAGAAGAACTCTTCCGTAGAAGGTACCGGGCTCGGCCTTGCGATCACAGGAAATCTTCTTAACATGATGAACGGTAAGATCGAAGTGGAAAGTGAATACGGTGTAGGTTCCGAATTCACGGTTACC
Source organism: uncultured Lachnospiraceae bacterium (assembly GCA_902782715.1). Lineage (GTDB taxonomy): Bacteria > Bacillota > Clostridia > Lachnospirales > Lachnospiraceae > UBA3766. The sequence continues at coordinate 902 of CACZOG010000021.1, forward strand.
ATTCCTCAGGGAATCGTTTCCGAAGAGCCCATCGGCAATTTCCATGATAAGTTTGAAATGACCATAAGTGCACTTAAAGCACCCAGGGAGAGATTTAAAGCTCCTGATGCGAAGGTTCTTATCGTTGATGATACTATAATGAACCTTACGGTTGCGAGAGGCCTTCTTAAGAATACTTTCATAAACATCGATACTGCGATAAGCGGCGAAGAAGCGATTGAGATCACTAAGAAAGTAAAATACGATCTTATCCTTATGGATCAGCGTATGCCCAATATGGACGGTATTACCGCAATGCATCTTATAAAGGAATCAGGCTGTATAAATGCCGATACGCCTTTTATCTGTCTTACGGCTGATGCGGTAAGCGGCGCTAAAGAAAAATACCTGTCTCAGGGCTTTGAAGATTACATTACCAAACCTATCGACAGCCGTGCTCTGCTTAATGCAATGCTTAAATTCCTTCCCAAAGAGAAGATCATTCCTTTAAGCAGCGAAGAGAAGTCTGTTTCGGAAAAACAGGTTACGCTTGATGAAGTTACGGCAGATTCAATGAAAGAATCTTCGCTTGTTAAGGCTGATTCAGCCGGACTTGTTAATAAAGCAGTGGGAATTCAGTATTGTAACGGCGATGAAGAGTTTTACAAGACTCTTTTACAGGAGTATGTAAATGAATCGGCTGCCAAGACGAAATCGATCGAAGATTACTATGCTTCAAAAGATTTAAAGAATTATTCCGTTCTCGTTCATTCGGTTAAGAGTACTTCAAAGATGATCGGTGCGATCGATCTTTCCGAGATCGCACTCCTTCTTGAAAAAGCATCGGATGAAGGAGATGAAGATACAGTTACAAAGAATCACGAAAAGATGCTTGAAATGTATAAGAATGCAGTATCAGAGATCATAAAAGATTATGATATCGCCGCAAGCGATGATAAAAAAGACGAAGAAGAGATCCTTGAATTCCTTCCTTCGTGATAAATACAAAATGAAAAGAGGTTATGAATATGGAATTCGGAATGCCGACCATGATCGAAAACAAGAGCTTAAAAGAAAACATAGCTCTCTGTAAAAGACTTGAATTGAATTTCATTGAACTTAACATGAACTTCCCCGAGTATCAGCTTGATAAACTATCGGATACCGATTCTTTTGTTGATATTGCGGACGAAAACGAGATCTATTATACGATCCATCTTGATGAAAATCTTGATATAGCCGATTTTAATAAGCTTGTTTCCGATGCATACTCCGAAACAGTGCATCAGACCATAGAAATTGCAAAGAAGATGGTCATTCTCTGTGATAAATTCGGCGATCTTTATCATCCCATGGTTATAAATATGCATATGAATCACGGAATACATATTACCCTTCCCGACGGAAAGGTTCAGATGTATGAGCGTGATTTTGCCACCTATATTAAATCTTTTGAAGCATTCAGGGATAACTGTGAGAAGTGGATCGGCAATGACGATATAAGGATCGTTATCGAAAATACCGACGGATTCAGAGAATACGAAAAGAAAGCGATCGATTATCTTCTTCAGAGTAAGAAATTCGGTCTTACATGGGATATAGGACATTCAAAAGCTGTCGGAGAGACAGACGTTCCTTTTATAAAAGAGCGTGAAAAACATCTCTGCCATTTTCATATTCATGATGCTTCCGAGAAGCCTGCGAGAAACCATCTTGCACTCGGAGACGGGGAACTTGATATTAAGAACAGACTTGAGTATGCCAAGAAACTCAATGCCAGATGCGTTCTTGAGACCAAGACTATCGCCGCACTGGAAAAATCCGTTTCATACTTGAATGAACTAAATCTATAAAGTATAATCTGTATTTGGAATTTATTTGGAAAGAAGGGATATAAATGACCAAAATTGACATAGTTTCAGGTTTCCTTGGAGCAGGAAAAACAACATTTATCCAGAAGATGCTCAAGGAAGTGCTTAATAAAGAAAAAGTTGTTCTTATTGAGAACGAATTCGGCGAGATCGGTATCGACGGCGGTTTCTTAAAAGAAGCAGGCATCGAGATAAAAGAGATGAACTCAGGCTGTATCTGCTGTTCGCTTGTATGTGATTTCGGAGCTTCCTTAAAAGAAGTCATCAATACTTATTCACCTGAGAGAATCCTTATCGAGCCTTCGGGTGTAGGCAAGCTATCTGACGTTATCAAGGCTGTTGCTGACCTTGAGTCAAAAGTGAATATGAAAGATGTTGCATTAAACGCCGCTGTAGTTGTTGTAGACGTTTCAAAATGCAAGATGTATATTAAGAACTTCGGTGAATTCTTCATCAACCAGGTTGAAGCAGCCGGAACCATCATTCTTTCGAGAACACAGAATGTTTCCGAAGAGAAGCTTAACGAAGCTGTAGCACTTCTTCGCGAACATAATGCAAAAGCAACGATCATCACAACTCCCTGGGATGAATTGACAGGAGAGCAGATCCTTAAGACATACGAATCCGGAAAGAGCCTTGAAGAAGAACTTCTTGAAGAGATGAAGAAGGAAATGGCTCACAAGCACGGCGAAGAATGTGACGATCCCGAGTGCGAATGTCATCACCATCACCATGATGACGATGATGACGAACACGAACATCATCACCACCATCACCATGACGAAGAGTGCGATGATCCCGAATGCGAGTGCCATCACCATCATCACGACGATGACGACGATGATGACGATGACGAGCATGAACATCATCATCACCATGACCATGACGAGGAACATGAACATCATCACCATCATCATGACGGTGAAGAATGCGACGATCCCGAGTGCGAATGCCATCATCATGACCACGATCATCACCATCACCACCATCATGCAGATGAAGTATTCTCAAGCATCGGATTTGAGACTGCAAAGAGATATACCAAAGAAGAGATCGATGCCATCCTTACAAAACTTGACGACAATGAGACTTACGGCATAATCCTTCGTTCCAAGGGAATGGTATACGATAAGGACGGCGGATTCATTTACTTCGATTACGTTCCCGGCGAAAAGAACGTAAGAGCAGGTTCACCCGAAGTAACGGGTAAGGTTGTTGTTATCGGATCCAAGCTTAACGAGGATAAGATCAAAGAACTCTTTTAAGAGTATTATTTTGAAATAAAAAGAGAACGGAGATGACTTTATGAAAAACGTTTTTGTTATAAACGGTTTTCTTGAAGCGGGTAAAACCGAGTTTATCAAATTTACAATCTCTCAGCCGTATTTTCAGACCACTAATACCACTTTGCTCATCCTTTGCGAAGAGGGCGAAGTTGAGATAGAAGAGGCACTTTTAAGAAAGACTCATACGGTTGTTGAGACGATAGAAGATAAAGAAGATCTAAACAGTACAACGCTTCTTAATCTTGAGAAGAAACACAAACCAGAGAGGATCATAATCGAATATAACGGAATGTGGCAGATGTCCGATCTTAAGATGCCCTGGCACTGGAAACTTGCTCAGCAGGTAACGATCATCAATGCAGCCACATTTAACATGTATTTCTCCAATATGCGCTCCCTTGTATCGGATATGGTAAGAAAGTCGGAGCTCATTATCTTCAACCGTTGTGACGGCCTTAACAAAGACCTTCCGACATACAAGAGAAATATTATGGCGCTTAACAGAAATGCCGAGATAGTTTTTGAAGATGCAAACGGAGAGATCAACACAACACTTGACGAAGAACTTCCTTTCGACGTAAATGCTCCTGTTATCGAACTTATTGAGGAGACTTACGGAATATGGTTTTTCGATACACTTGACAATCCCGACAGATATAACGGAAAGACCGTTAAATTCCTTGCTCAGGTCGTAAAACCCGAAACGATGGAAAAGGGATATCTTGTTCCCGGTCGTTCAGCAATGACATGCTGTGCGGATGATATCGCATTCCTTGGATTTATCTGTAAGACTGAAGAATCCGACAAGTATAAAAAGGGTGACTGGATCACCGTTACCGCACAGATCAAGATGGAATTCTGGAAGGATTACAACGGTGTCGGACCTGTGCTTTACGCTAAGGAGATAAAGCCTGCAAAAGCACCCAAAGAAGA
>CACZOG010000022.1 GCA_902782715.1 uncultured Lachnospiraceae bacterium
CCGCATGCTTACAGACTATGAGATCAGTGCACCTTTATCAGTTATTCCCACAGGTATCAACACCGATAAGTATTTAGACGTAGACGCTTCTAAAAGAGAACAGCTTCGTGAAGAATACGGAATCGGAAAAGATGAATTTATACTGATCTATGTCGGAAGACTTGCCAAGGAAAAAAATCTTGAAGAGATCCTCGATTTCCTTGCAGATTCAAGAGTAAACGATCTACGTCTTATCATTGTCGGAGACGGCCCCCACAGAGAAGCTCTGGAGAGTAAATGCAAAGAAAACGGTATTGAAAACAGAGTTATATTTACAGGCATGGTTTCACCCGATAGGATCGAAGAATATTATACTATAGGTGATGTTTTCGTAAGTGCTTCGCAGAGCGAAACTCAGGGCTTAACTTACATGGAAGCAATGGTTTCCGGTCTTCCCCTTTTATGCCATGAAGACGAATGTCTTATAGATGTTATTCAAAACGGAACAAACGGATTCGTTTACGAAGATAAAAATGATTTTATCGAAAAGCTCACAGTACTTGCAGACGATAAAGAAAAGCGTTTATACATGGGAGAAAAGGCCAGAAAGACCATAATTGATGATTTTTCCGAAAAGGCATTTGTCAGATCATGTGAAAGACTTTATGCAAAAACCGTTGCAGGGTACTCGGGTAATGTTAAGAGAAGAGTAATATCTGTATAAATTCCGATCACTTTCCGTTTAAAAAGACTGTGGAATGATGCTTCAGAACATAATATAATAATGTTAAATAAAGTGTAATTCCAAACAGTATAAAATTTGGAGGGATAGGAATGAAAAGAATTACAAAAACAGTTGCCGGCATTATGGCACTGGCACTGACACTCGCAATCGCAGGCTGTTCCGGTGGCAAAGCAGACATTTCCACAGAACGTGTTTGTGAAGCATTCGATAAGTACGGAGCCGAAGAATTCGAAGAGTTTACCGAACTTACCAGAGTATTAAACGGTCGATCACCAGAGGCTGAAGGCGGCGCCTACTACACGACAAAAGATGATGAAGAGATAGAATTTATTGCAAAGAATATCCTTTTCCGCTTCCAGGATATACCTGACTGGAATATTGAAGAGTGCAGCTATTTTATAGCTTCATCCAAAGAAGACGGCAGCCTGTGCGGTATCTATGTCCTGATTCTTGATCATGAGAAGGACGCAATCGATATGTTTGACTATATCTCAGAAAAAGTATCTGATAATGACAACTACACTTCGGGCAGCAGATCAGGAGTCAATTACGCAGTCGGCAACGAAGAGACTTTAAAGCAAAACATGGATGGTGTTTATCAGAAGGGCAATTCCGTTCTCTGGGTACAAGCCTACGCAGACGAGGAAAAGGGCCTCAAAGAATTTGAAAGCATTATCAAGGATATGGGCCTCGTCTCACCTTTGAAATAGTTCATATGATTATAAAAACCTCAGGCAAAGGCCTGAGGTTTTTTGTTGGAGCCGGAACACGAGGGCTCAACCTTTTATTCCTCCAACATTTGGTTCAATTTATGCAGTTCTTCGGAGTATTCGAACACGTACTGCGTGCCGTCTTTAATAACATATGCGCTTAAATCCATGGAAATGAGGACTTCCGTTCCGTCATCGAGGCGGAAAATATAGTCGTTTATTCCGTCGAAGATGTAGACAAAATCATCTTCGTTGGTGATCGTTTCTTCTATCTTCAGATTCCTGAATGCTTTGATGTAATCTTCAATGATAGCAGGATCATTTGACTTATACTTAAAGTATCCGCCTTCTCCACCGATTCCGTGTGTTACTTCTACCGGAATCACTTCGCCGTCAATGATCTGACAGAAGAATGGGTCATCGAAGGGAATTTCGATATCGTATGCGGAGGTCGTTTTGCTTTCAATTTTTACAGGATCTACCGTTTCAAGAGTTTCTTTGGGGTTGGTGCAGGCAAAGGCCGGAAGTAATGCCAGTGTTGCTGCTATAAAAACGATTTTCTTCATTTATTTATCCTCACATTATTTGTATTTTGGTTTGATATTAAATATACGAATAAGATAGTATTTTTTATTGAGTATTTTTGAAAGTATATATGAATTATGATTTTGAATAAAATTATGTTATAATGTTACGAGTAATGATTCCATCATGAAAAAACAGAATATTTTAGGAGGGAAAGAAGAAAATGGACTCAAACAATTTAAACAACAATAATGAAATAAATAACAATTTAGAAAATAACAGCGGTTATCAGAATGGCTACACTGAAGAGACTACCAATACGGAGAATTCTTATACATATGATCAATCAGCTGTTGTCACTCCGGAAAACAACGTCGGCAAGGTACTTTCAATTGTATCAATTTGCTGTGGAGTGACATCCACTATCTGCTGCTGGGTTCCTCTTGTGTATATATTAGGTTTTATCACAGGTCCTGCAGGAGTCATCACCGGAATTATCGCTCTTAACAAAAAAGGAATTAAAGGCCTTGCGATAGCAGGTATAGTAACCGGTGGACTTGGTGTTATTTTATGTATCGTTAATCTGATCTTCGGATTTGCTATAGGAACATTTGGATTGTTATAATTTGTACGATAAAGTCGGATGTTACAAAATAGTCTAACGAGCAAAAGAAATCCAGACTGTCAATTGGCAGCCTGGATTTTTCTACTAATTGACAAAAATAAGAAGGAACTCTTATATGAACGCAAAACGCGGTTATGTACCCGAGGATGACAGAAATTTCTCTAAAGAAGCTTTGAGCAAAATGCGAACTGCATCCGGGCATGTTTTATATTTGATAAATGAAGGATATGAAGTAAAGCAGGCTACAACATTTGTGGGCAATCATTTTATTTTATCCGAAAGACAACGTCTCGCCATTGCCAGAAGTGTATCAACTGATGAACAGTTAAGCATAAGAAAGACTAAGGAAAAAGAGTCTTTAGAAGGCTGCGATGTCTGGATCGACGGATTTAATACAATAATAACGATGGAGGTTTTGCTTAGCGATTCGATTCTATTTACATGCATGGATGGTACGATTCGCGATCTGGCAGGACTGCGCGGAACATATAAAATCATCCCCGAAACCAGAGAAGCGGTAAAGATTCTTCTTGATGTTTTGGAGGAGATGAAAGTATCGGGGATCCATATACTTCTTGATGAACCGGTTTCGAATTCGGGACGTCTTAAAACACTCATAGCTGAAATGGGTGAGCAATATGATTTCGACCTGGATATACAGATAATAAAAGATGTAGACAGAGAATTGTATACCAAAGAAAATGTTATAACTTCAGATGCAATTATACTGGACAATTGCAAAAGCTGGATCAATCTAATGAAAAGAGTAGTAAAGAGGCATGAGATCGAGCCGATTCAGGTTTGGGAATAGTTTTATACTACAAGTATAATGACAACTAAAGAAATTGGTGTTATCATACGATACATAAAGTGATAAGCGGAGCGAAAGTGTGCTCCCGGAAAGGATAGAAGAAAAATGATAACAATGAATCGTTTAAACAGTCTTTACAGCGATCTTTTGGAATCGACGCTCGACGCGAAACTCGAGTGGGGATTTGATTCAGTGCGCTCTGATAAGGCTAAGCATAAACGAGAAAATGTTATTAAAGGATAGATTTCGGAAAACGAAATATAGACGAACATGTTTTCAAACCGCTTACCTTATTATGAGGCAGGCGGTATTTTTTTGTTAATAATGATTTATGGTGTAACGGTAGCATGACGGTCTCCAAAACCGTTGGTTCGGGTTCAAATCCCGATGAATCTGCTATGCACGAGTGGCGGAACTCGGAAGACGCACCTGACTAAGATTCAGACGCAGAGATGCATGTGAGTTCAAATCTCACCTCGTGTACTTGTTCAATGTATTTGGAAAGCTTCTTTCTGCAAGATGGTGTGAACTGGTAGGCATCCATGACGAATGTGATAATTATTTTGAAGGAGCAGATTGGAAAAACAATAAAAAACATCTGCAGACGAAAACATTGACAATAGTACCAAATAACAGTACCATATAATTAAATAGAGTGAGCAATTGCTTCGGTATAGAAGTTTTTGAATAATGCAGGTATAGGATTATGACTTATAAAGGCTATGTTGCAAAAATTGAATATGATGAGGATAACAATATTTTCACCGGAATGGTTATAAATACCAGAACGGTAATTACTTTTTCCGGGACATCTGTAAAAGAATTGGAAAAAGAGTTAAAGAATTCTGTTGAAGATTATTTGGAGTGGTGCAAGCAGGATGGTATAGATCCGGAGAAACCTTACTCCGGTAAGTTTAATGTTCGCTTAACACCACAGATGCATCAGGAAGCTGCTGTAAAAGCAGGGCAAATGGGAATTTCTCTCAATCGTTTTGTGGAATGTGCGGTC